>CBDUSG010000001.1:0-21768 GCA_965369575.1 uncultured bacterium
GTTTGGGCGAGCCGGGGTCGAAGCCCGGCGGCGGCTCCTCGTAAAGCACAACGGTCGACAGGGGATCGGCGTCGATCATTAGAGCCTCTTTCGGCGGCGCCACTACGTAGTCGGAAACAAAAAGCGCGCGCGGTATTAAGGAATCGGTCCAGTAGAATCCCGTTTCTCCGTCTTCCGGTGTTGCGGCATAATATCTCACGTTAAGAAGATTATAGGCCATCACGTCCCATTGCTCGAAGACGCGCGAGTCCATCTCATAATACGGCGGAGTGCGAACGGGGCTGACTCCGGAAATAGACGCGACATAATCCTCGAATATTCCGAGCCCGAGCGCGTTGTGGCCGTTTACGTCAAATATCCCAAAAAACTTCGCGCGGCTCCCAAAAAAGACGTCCAGCGGCAGCCACACACGGAAGTATTTTTCGCTTTTGTCGTTCTTAAGCGAGCGAATGAGTTTGTCCTCCTGCGTCAGATACGTCGTCTCGATCATCCGAATTCTTCCCATGTTTAACAGGAACAAATCGGCGACAATGAATATGAGCAGCAGATATTCGATGCCGCGATCGAGTTTTCTGAACAGATGGATCGCCGCCGCCAATGTCATAAAGACGGCGGCCAGCGGCAGGAAAATCCGCGGATGCCACAGCGAAGTTATCGGGCCTCCCTGGTTGGTCAGGAATCCGAAAGTCGCACTCGGGGCGGGCACCTCGAAACTGAGCGCGAGCCTCCCGGCCAAAAATAATGCCGCCACGCCGAGCGCCACCGCCGCAAAGCCTCCGCACGCGATTGCAAGCCTGTTGCGAATTTTCCTCGATTGTTCCGATGCGCCGAGGAATATCTCTTCCCACCCTATTCCCGCCAGAGCGGCCAAGACCATGATCAGACCAAGCTCGGCGCGCGCGTGGATTCGAAACAGCTTGAGGCCGGGGATAATCCGAAGCAAAACCGGAAAAAGCGGAGTATATCTGCCGAGCATGATAAGCAGGGCGACAAAACCGACTGCGGCAAGCGAGCGCACCACGCGGTTCTTGACCGAAAATAGAGTCGCCAAACCGAGCGCCAGCGGCAGAATCCCGAGATAGCAAGTGAACTCCCAGTTGCCGATGGCGTCCCCCATGTTCAGATAAGGAAACAGGAAATGGATGAAGTTCTTCGGTGGAAACGAGTACGACCCGACAAACGCGATGCTTGTTTCCTCCCTTACGCTTCTGAGGACAAGCTCAACGGTGGGAATAAGTTGTATCGCAGACAACCCGAGTCCGACGAGTCCTATCGCGGCAAGATATCCGAAATCTCGCGCCAGCGGCTTGAGCCGTGCGCCGGGATCGCCCTGCAGATTTTTCGCGACGGCATACACCAGTACGAACAGGCCTGTGTAGAGCACGGGCTGCGACGCGCCGGTAAGAATCTGCAGCCCCGTAAATACGCCGCCCAGTATGAGCCAGCCGACTCTCCCGCTGCGAGAGGCTTTCTCGTAGCAGAAAAATATCCACGGCAGATATGCCGAGCACATGACGATTATCTCGTGCCCGGCGGAAACGCGGTCGATGAAATATCCGCCGAACATGAAAGAGACGGCCGCCACCAGCGCGCCCCCGCGTCTCACGCCGACGCAGCGCGCAAACATCAGCATGCCGAGGCCCGCGAGGAACACATGGAGCGCCATGTTGAGCCCGATGGCGCTTGATATGGGCATGAAGAGAAAGAACTTGTTCAGCGGATAAAAGACGCAGTTGCCCGGATCGGCGGCAAACGGCATGCCTGCATATTCGTACGGATTCCATTTAGGCAGCCCGCCTCCGAGGAGGGCTTCGCGAGTGAACGCCCGGGCATAATAATGATAGACGAGTATGTCGTAACCGGCTATGATTTTTTGGCTGGAAACAAAGAGGACGCGCCAGAAAAAAGCTGTGGTGAGGAGCAGAATCGCTATGACTTGGTTGCGCAGGCGACCGATGTCCACTCGCGGCGCATTGGTCTGTTCATCGGCTGGGGACGCACCATTCGACATTTATTTCGCCGTCCTGTTTCGAGTAAAGGAAGACGACTCGGGCGACGAGCTTCGTCCTGGTTCGGAACCGGACTCGTCCATCTTCACGACATAACGAGCTTGCCCATTCGATCATAGACTCGATTCCACGAAGAAGCTTCGCCCTCATCCAGCATGTTGAGGTCGTAGCTGTTGGTGGCAACGACCTTCTTTCCCGACCGCAGCGTCGCCCGGAGCAACCACTGCGGGCGGTCTGGCAGCTTGAGTCCGAACTGGAAATAATACTTTGACGAGTCGCGGGGAATCGTCCCGACGTCGAAGCTCAGCCTCATGAGTTTGTCGGCCTCGCCCATCTGCACGTCGAGCGTGCCGTTTTCGACGTCGCGAATAAGATCGTTTACGATCCATACCTCGATCGGCAATATCTCGCCGGGCTCGTGCCGCTTGAGTTCGTACTTGAGGCTGATGAGCACGGGACTGTATATCTCTTTGAGCTTGTGATACGCGAGTTTCGGGACGCCGTAGTAATCGATGACGCTCCAGCTTATCGCGGGCCACGGCTCATTGAACTGCCAGAACATGGTCCCGCTGCATTCGTATTTGCGCCTGCGAAAGTGCTCGATGGCAATCTGCAGCGCAAACGCCTGCATCTTCTGCAGAGCCTCCACGTAATGCTCGAGCTCGGGCGTATCCTTCGCGGCGCCGGCATAGCGGTCGAGTTTTTCGAGATCGGCCTTGTGGTACTCCCACTCCTCGCCTCTCGGCCATAATCCGTCCTTGCTGAGGAATTTCTTGAGCGACTCCGGATTCGGCGGCGCCTGCAGCCCGAATTCGCTCGCAAACTGGCATTCGTCCTGCAGATATTCCTTGATGTTGGCGAATCCGTGCCAGATGAACCAATTGTGGCTGTCGCCGCGGGCGGGAGACGCGGGCAGGAAGACGCGAGTGGGGTCGATTCCGCGCACGACGCGCGCCACCCTTGCGAGCAGCTTGGAATTGCGGGTCGGGCTGAACTCGTTTCCGCCGCAGTACAGCGCCACACACGGGTGGTTCGCCACCGCCTTGACGATGGAGGCGACTTCCTTCTCGGCCAGTCTCATGTACGATTCGGTCCGCGGCAGATGCCCGAGAAATACGCATGCGAACGGGAATTCCTGCCAGACCATGATCCCCTCGCGCGAGCAGATCTCGTAGAAGCTTCGCTTCTCGCGCAGGCCGCCGCCCCACACGCGAAACATGTTTATGTGGGCCTCCTTGGCCATCTTGATAAGTTCCTCATAATCCTCGGTCCGCACCCTGCCCATGAGCGAGTCGACAGGAACCCAATTGGCGCCGCGGATGAACTCGCGCTCGCCGTTTACG
The DNA here is from genome assembly GCA_965369575.1 of uncultured bacterium. Lineage (GTDB taxonomy): Bacteria > Abyssobacteria > SURF-5 > SURF-5 > SURF-5 > CBDUSG01. Next base: position 3,353 of record CBDUSG010000001.1, read on the forward strand.
ACAAGCGTCCAGTCCGAATTGCCCTTGGGAGTGCCCGGGTTTCGGGCCATCTCGATGCTCCTTAAGCCGACCATGGCGCTGACCGAGTCGGTCTCCCTTTCTCCTTCATGGAGCGTGACGGTAAGCTCGTACAGATTCGGGTCGCCCCTGTCCCACGGGTTCCATGGCTGCGGCTTCTTTATCACGATGTTGCGCTCGACAAGCTCGCCCCCTTTTTTCACGAAGGCGTTGAAGTTGAAACTCTGGGTGGGGCCGTCGAAGTTGGCCGGGCGCAGCTGGATCAGGATTTTCAGAGGGGCGGCGACCGTCGAGTTCAGGTAGAGTTTTATCTGCATTTTAGCGCTTTCAAGCTCGCGGTACATGTTCGACCTGACCTCGACGCGCCCGATGAAGACGTTGCCGCACCCGATGAGGCTGACCTCGTCCCATATCCCGATCGTACGCATCGTCGGCGCGAAATCCCATCCGAAACTCATCTGGCATTTCAGCGTGGCGGCGCGCTCGGGGAATACCTCCATACCGTTCTGGAGGGGAGCGCCGATTTTTTCCCAGATGCGCTGGCGATGGGAAAGGTTGGGTTTAGGCAGGAACGACGAGCCCATGATCCTGACGTTGAGGATGTTGTCGTCCCTGATTATAGACGAGACATCGTAAAGGTGGCGCGTAAACATTCCCTCGTTTTCACCGAGCTTGCGTCCGTTGAAATATACCTGGCTGAGGTAGTCCACGCCGGCAAGCTCGAGAAAATAGCGATTGCAATCCCGATTGGGCATGCGGATCCTCTTCCTGTACCACCAGACGCAGTCGTCGACCCACCCGGCCCGCTCATTATTCATCCCGAAGTAAAGGTCGGGCAGCCTTCCGGCGGCCATCAGGTCGGCGCGCACGTTGCCGGGGACGACGGCATCGAGCCACTCGGTCATCTTCTCGCCCTCGGAAATCGTTCCCGAGGCCGAGCCGTCGTAGATCTTCTTATAACCGACGCGCCAATCGTCGCCTTCGAGAGATATTTGATTCCGGTGCCTCAAGTCATGCGCCCTCTTTTGCGGTCGGTTCGAGCCTCGTCAGGCTTAGTGCCTTCGAACCGGTCTAATCCCGTGAGACAGTCTCTTGATAAAATAATTCGGAAGCGTTAATTATATCCGCCGAATCCTTCAGGGTATCGACAAGGTTCTTCGGGATCGATGAAATCCCGTTGAGCGCTCCGCTTATAGCGCCCGTGATCGCGGCCGAAGTGTCGGTATCGCCACCGGCGCAGATCGAGCCGGTCACGCCGTCCATAAAGCTCCCAGGAGTGTTCAAACAGAAATACAGTGCGCAAAGCACGGTCGGGATAACATATGCCGTCACCCGGCCCGGGCGGCGCGGCCCGATTTCGGGCTCCCCCGATGCGTAGATTAAAGGGAGCGCCTCCGACGGTTCCAGATCGAGCCAGTGAGCGAGCTCGTCGACGCCGTCCGCGAACAAGCCGCTGGTCCCCCGTATTTCGCGGGAAATATCATCCAAAAATTTCCCGGGCTCGACGTCGTCTGAATTCACACAGATCGCCACCGCCTTTGCCACCGCGATGGCGCCGGCCACCGAGCGCGCGTCTTTGTGCGTGATGATGCCCGAAATCTCGGCGTCACCCTTTATCCGGTCCGGATGCGCATGATCCCAGAGCCCTATGGGGGCGGCGCGCATGGCCGCGCCGTTGCCCGCTCGTCCCTGTGCGGTGCCGGCGTTCCTCCAGTCCGCGCTGCCGTCCATGATGTTGTAAACGGCCTCGGAGCAACTGGCGCCCGCGCCGACTATCTCGCCATCGCGCCACAGTTTCACGAACTCGTCTGCGATGGCGCCGCCATCCACGTCCCTGGCCCGGCATATACCGCTCATGATGGCCAGTGTAAGCTGGGTGTCGTCCGTGTATTGGCCGACGGGATAGCCCGGAATCCTCGTGTATTGGACGTCCCGGCCCGATCCGAAGCGGCCCGATGAAGGCGGGGCTCCCTCAAAAGGAGCGCCGAGAGCGTCGCCGACGGCGCATCCGAGTATAGCGCCGAGAAATCTGTCCCGCAGGTCCGTCATCGCCCGGCAACTCTCCCCGAATATCGCATTCCGATGCCATGTTACCAGAAACGGCGCATTTTGTAAACCGCTTTCCGGCAAGGTGTTGGCGGCGAAATATGGCCGAAGTGAAGCGCCGGATCGCATGGGAAATCGGTCAAAGCCGCGCGGCGCCCGCATGCGTGTGACTGTTTCGCGACAGCCTTCGGCTCAAGGCGGGGGGCTGCGCAGATCGTGGACGACCACGCTGTCCCTTCCGTCCCGGAATGAGTGCATTATCACAAAACGCGCGCCATATTGACGAATGGCTTCGAGCGTTTCGGCATCCGGCTCTTTCGTCGCTTTCAACACGGAAACAAAGCGGCCGGTCGTGTCCCTGAGCCCAGTCTCTGGCCTGTTAATGATTCCGAGGGGTATGGGCTTTCCGTGCACGGTCTGGTAGAACATGTATTTGGCTATGTCTCTGTATCGGTTGACCGGAAGGTCCACGACCGGATATTCGTCGTCGCTCTTGGCGATTTCAAAATAAATGTCGGGCACGTCGGCCTCGACGTACTTGAAAGGAACGTGCCACAATTCGGCCATTACGAGAAGGGCCAGTATCGACGGCGCGAGCATTGCGCGCAGCCGGCCGCCGCTCTCAGGGTTTGACGCGTTTTTCTCCGAAGTCTTGGTCGATGGGGAGAAGAGAATCTTCATGCCACAAGCGGCAACGACGAGCAGCGCCATTCGCTCGATAACCACAAAGCGGAACGGCGTCCGCATCGCGCTGGTGAACGGCAGGTACTTGATCAGCAGATAATACGGGAGTCTTACGCCGGTCTCCCATTTCCCGACGTGAAGCGTCGACCCGAGCGAGAGGACAAGAAAGACGGCAAACGTGATCAGCCACGGCATTATCTCCCGCTTGGGCGATTTGACGATGCCGTATGCGAACAGCGCCAGCAGTGTGAAGGACACGAACGTGGCGTGCCCCGGCACCCCGCTGATGTAGTAGCTGAAAGGCGGCAGCAAGCGCATCAGATAATTGTAAACCGCCTGCTGGTCGGAGGGGAAGAAATATCCCACGGGATTCGCCGAAAACAGGTCGGCCAGCTCGAGGGGCTGCTCCCAATCGATATCGGCAATGAGTATCATTACGAGGTTCGGCAGGAGAACCAGAAAGCACAAGACGGCTATCAGGGCAAGCCCTTGAATGACTCGTTTACTCAGGACCGTCTTCGGCGCAGCGATCAGACTCGCCAAAACGAACACAGCGGAAAAGATGATCAGAAAGAACGCATACACGTTGGACGAGTGAAGTGTCAGGGCGAAAAAGACGGCCGACCACACGAAATTTGCCGGTTTCGGGTCTCTGATGGTCCTGGAGAAAAACAGCACATACAGGGGGATCCACCCCATGCTCAGCATGTTCACCGTGGTCACGTACATCGCTCTATACGGGAGGAACGCAAAACCGATGCCCGCTATGAAAGCCGCCGGGCGGCTCCGCGAAATGTCAAATGCGAGCGCATACATTCCCAACCCGGAGACTACGAATGAAAAAATGATGGCGCAGTTATAACCAAGAATCAAGCCGTGCGCCGCATCGAACATGAATTGGAACGGGGCGATCAGGATTCCGTTGAGCAGCCCGAGTTCCTGCAACGCGAGGCTGGCCCCGGCGGGATAGTTGAGAAGATGAGTGTAAAAGGGGCTCGTCTTGAAGTGGAACAGGGCCTGGCCCACCCACCACGCGTCCCACATGGCAGCATACTGGTCGTTGCTCCCGCCTATCGGCGGCTCAACGCACCCTGCGGTGATGTGGAGGATTTGGGGGTAGGTGTAAACAAGCGTGAGCAAAAGATAGATCAGGAAGATTGGGATGTGTTTTTTGAGGAACCCGCGCAATAGAAATGTCCCCCGGCGTATGCGCGACGACCGGTTTCGGCGCCAAGGGCCTCAGCCTTCAGTCGTTTCTTTTCGGGGCAGCCGCACTGCGTCCTGATTTTATTCGTATCACCGACACCGTATACCGCAAGAACTCTTTCAAGAACATGGTTTTGCTTTCACCCGCGGGCCGGTTGTCGTAGAACACCGGAATCTCCAGGATGCCCATCTCCAGCTCAACGATTCTCATCAGCAGTCTTATGAAGTAATCTCCGTAGCCGTAGAATATGCGCTCACAATCAACGCGTTGGAGGGCCTCGCGTCTTATCGCAAAAAAACCGCTCAGTTTATCGCGTATCGGAATCCCGAGGAACAAGCGTATGAAAACATTGTAGAGGAAACTCGCATAATAGCGCCACTGACTGTACATTCCGCCGCCGTATAGAAAACGCGATCCCACCACTACCTCATAATCCTGGATCAGTCTCAGAAACTGCGGTATGTATTTGGGATTATGGTTAAAGTCGGAGTCCATCACGACGATCACGGACCCGGCGCTGAGCTCGATTCCCTTCCATATGGCCGTCGCCAGACCACGCTCATCCTTTCGGACGTGCAGGCGAATACGGCCGTTCTTCGCGGCTTCCTGACCGATCACATCCGCCGTGCCGTCCGGGCTGTTGTCATCGACGGCAATGACTTCATAATCTGCGACTCCTTCAAGAGTGCGCACGAGGAGCTGCAAAAGCTCCGCGATATTTTCCCTTTCGTTGTAGGTGGGAAGTATTATCGAGACCTTGCCTTCACGGCCGTTCGCTTTCTTTTCACTATTGGACGGAGGATGCATAGGTCGATTCCCCAATAGGCCTCATCAGTCGGGCTGTGACTCGAATCGGATCACATTATAAAGGATTTTCTGATTTTTCCCAACATGATCGGCATATCTTTTGACTCGAAAGAGACCCCGGCAGGGCTTTGGTCGCGGTTACGGCCGGACTTTTTCCAACCGCGGTGAAGGCGGCTCAGGAATAAGGCTTCCGGCGGGAACCGCCCGGCGCAGTCGGCATCGATGATTTTGGGAGAGAAACGCCGACGGGAAAAAGGTTTCTGCCTGGAATCTTCGATTGCAGTCAGTCAGGCATGAGGGCGTTCTCCAATCACCCTTATCGGAGCGCCCACGGCTATCTTGCAGGACGGCACGTCCGAATTTACAAATGAGCACGCTCCGACGAGGGCGCCCTCCCCCAGCGTCACGCCGGGCATGACCACGCTGTTGAGACCCACAAATGCGCTCTTCTCAATCCTCACCGGCGCTTTCTTGATAAACTGCCTGTCGGCGGGGGCGCACGAGGACATTTCATAAAACCTGTCGCTCCGGCCGTCGGAGTGATGGTTCACGGCGGAGTATATCAGCGAGCCGGCGGCGACATCGGCATAATCGCCGATCGCGAGGCCTCCCCCTCCCTGCAGCAGCACATTCGAGGCAATGTGAACGTGGCTTCCGATGCTTACCGATTCGCCTCCCTCTATCTTCACGTTGGTGTCGATATGACTGTCGTCGCCTATGCTCACTTTATCAGGATTCCATATCGAGACGCCGAGGTCTATCAAAACATTTTTCCCCATGTGCCCCAGCTTTGCCTTGAAATAGGCCCCGCGGACGAAAAAGCCCGCGCCGCCTCTTGGATAGTTGCGGACAACGATTTCGACCAAATCCGAGATCACGGGACTCTTCGCGCACACCCAGATGAAGGCGCCACACACAAACATTGCAGACCTGATGATGGAGGCGAGCAAATCCTCGAAGGCGCTCAGTTGGACGGTTGTTCCATACGAGTAGTCACCCTTGAGACCCTTTGCAATGAATTCCTTGGTGTAAAACATGCGGACGCTCACTTTCCGAGACGGGCCTTCCTTATGCCCTCGCAAATGCGGTCGATATCTTCCTCGGGAAGAGTCGGCGACGACGGCAGGCTCAGCCCGTCCCGCGCGAGTTTTTCCGATACCGGGAATTTTTTTCGGGAAGCATACATGGGGAGCGAATGCATCGGCAGGAAGACGGGGCGCGTGTCGATTCCGTCCGCCGCGAGCTTTTGCGCGAGCGCGTCGGCCGTGAGCCCGAAGGAGCCGTCGAGCACAACCGTGTAAAGCCAAAACACATTCACGGCCCACGGCATTTCCGGCGGCAACGAGAGGCCCTCGACTCCACGAAGCCGCTCTGAATACATTTTGGCTATTTTGCGCTTGGCCGCCACCAGGCCTCTTACCCGTTTCATCTGAGCGCAGCCCACCGCCGCCTGCATGTTGGTCATGCGATAGTTGTATCCGATCTCGGGATGATAGTAGCGCCTTCGCGGGTCCATCATGTGGTCCAGAAGCGCGCGCATCCTAGCGTCCAAAGCCTTGTCCTTCGTGACCACCATGCCGCCCTCGCCGGTGGTTATCACCTTGTTGCCGTAAAAGCTGAAGCACCCGATGTCGCCGAGCGGGCCGACCTGCTTTCCCTTATACTTCGAGCCGAGGGCCTCGGCGGCGTCCTCTATGACCTTGATGCCCCTGGCGCGCGCCAGCTCGAGTATCGGGTCCATATCGCAAGGATGCCCATAGAGATGCACCACAATAACCGCCTTCGTCCTCCCGGTGATGGCCGATTCGATCCGCTCCGCATCTATCGTCCAGGTCTTCTCCGACACATCCGCCAGCACGACTTTCGCGCCCGTATAGGCCACGCTGTTGGCCGTGGCGACGTAAGTCAAATCCGGGACGATGACCTCATCGCCCTTCCCGATTCCCAATGCCATCACCGCGAGGTGGAGCGCCGCCGTGCCGTTGGCCACGGCCGCCGCGTGCGGGCAGCCGCAGTATTTGACGAAAGAGCGCTCAAAGCCGTATATATGCTTTCCGAGAGAGGATATCCACCCCGTGCGAATGCAATCTTCCAGAAGATCCAATTCTTCTTGTCCGACAATGGGCTCATATACCGGAATTTTCTTCTTTTTTTTCATTGAGACCGCAATTCCTCGCTCGTGAGCCTGTCGCGCCTGAACCGGAAGATGTCGACGGAGTCGCTTCGAAAGATGCGCTCCAAGAGCTCCGCTCGTTCGGGGTTGAATCCGCCGAGCATCCGCTCATCCGGGCCGTAATAAACGAAACCCAGGTTGTGCTCCTCAAGCAGGTCATACCGGCTCGATATGGGTGTGTCGCTGGAAAAAAAGGCCGTTGCCGTTTTCAGGCGGGAGTCGTGCGAGGGAAGGTCGTATTGACCCAGCCAGGAACGCTTGTGCGCCACCCTCGGCACATAGTTGCCGATCCAATCGCCCGAAAGCACGACGTCTTCTCCGCGAGCGTCTCGGAGAAACCGGAGGGCCTCGTATTCATCAATTCTAAGCGAGAACAGCTCCGGATAGTTCTTCAGCCGCCACACTCGCTCGAATATGTTATAGAAAGAGCTTGGAAAAGTAAAGACGACTATCAAGACAGCGGCTGTCACGGCAAGAGCTTTCCTTGGAGGCCGGCCGGCCGCGCCCCATCCGCGCTCGATCCGGGGCAGAATCGTCGAGAAGATCGCGCGCGCGGACAGGACGACCAAAGGCAACTGGAGCCCGAGCACCGCGCGAGCCTCCTGCGAGAGTATGGGATAAGAATACAAGAGCAGTGAATTCGAAATAATCCAGCAGATCAGAAGGAGGTCCCCCCGCGGCAGGCTCCGCGCCCTTACCAGGGACACGACGTGGATCGAACTCAATATGATATACGGCGCAAAACCGACCAGGTAGGCGATCGGGGCCGGAGACCGCACCGGAACCTGGGGCAGCAGCTCGGGCTCGACAAGAGTCAGGTAAATGTAATAGACGACGGGCCAGATCGAGAGCGCTCCAAAAATGACGACGTGCCGAAGAGGCCGGCTCTCCTTCAGGATCACAAGCGAAGCAACCGCGAACAGACCGAGTCCGGCGCATATTACCACCAGGTTCACGGGGTGAATGAACCCGAGAAACATTCCGGAAAACCCCGCCGCCGCGGCCCATCCAACCCTTTTCTCCGAGACAGAGGCCTCCACCAGCCCAAAACACAGCGCTATCAGAACCAGGGCGGCCGAAAGATGCGGGAAGGTCATGAGCGTGAAAAACGAGCTGGCCTCGGGAGTGCCGACATCAGTCGGAACGAAGGGCAGCCCGCCGCCCCACCGATACCGGAGCATCGGCAGCCATCCGGCGCCCGCGCCGAACGAGAGCATCGTCAGGGCCGCAATGCGCTCGAAGGTCGAGGTCAGGAACCGGGACACAAACCAATATGCCGTGAACACGAAAACAATTGTAATAACAACCCTGGCGCCATGATAGACGGCCAGATCTTCCACCCGCAATATATTGCCGATCTTTCCCGACATGAACCAGAACAGGCCGTGATAAATTGCGTTCGGCTCACCCGAGGCGAAATAGTTCCGCAGGATCGGACTCCAACCGTCCCCCTGCGTCATCATCATGAAATAGAAATTGCTGTCCCGCACACCGGCCACTATGCCCATGAACTTCATGTCCGGCGACTGCTTCAAATAACCATAAAGAAGGGGGATGTTGGTGAGTAAGACCAGAGAGGCCGTTACGAGGAAGATGAAAACAGCAGTTCGGCGACCCATGCGGCCCGACACGCTCTCTCTCCGTTTTCGCGCTCTGCGGAAGACATATTACTTGCCGCTCACGACGACCTTGCCGACAAGGATCGTCGGCGATCCATAGCGGCTATAAAATTTCAGGTCGTCGGCGACGGCCTCGACATCTGCAAGAACGTCTCTCACATTACCGGCGATCGTCGTCCCCCTGACCGGGAACTTCACTTTGCCGCCCTCAATCCACAGGCCGCTGGCGCCGACCGAGAAATCGCCCGACACCGTGTCGATGGTGTGCATACCCATCGCGTCCGTTACGAAATACGCGCGCGAACATCCCTCGATCAACGCGGCGGGTGTGGCGGTGCCCGGCACGAAATAGCAGTTCGACGCCCCAACCTCGGGCGTGGCGGCATAGGAGGAGCGCACGCCGTTGCCGGTCGATTCCGCGCCGCTCTTTCCAGCGGTATACGTGTTGTGGAGAAACGCCCTGAGTACGCCCGAATCTATCAGCGGCGTCCTCTGCGACGGCACTCCTTCTCCGTCGGCGGGCGCGGGCGCGATGCCGTCCTCGAAGGCGCCGTCGTCGATAATCGTCACGTGCGCGCTGCCGATCTCCTTGCCGATCTTGTCGGCAAAGAGCGACTTGCGTTTCAGTACCTGATCGGCCGAAAGCGCGTGGCCTATGGCCGCGAGGAACTCGGACGCCACGGGCGAATCGAGGATGACCGGGACGGTCGTCGTCTCGACCTGCCTGGCGCCGAGCTGCTCGACTGCGCGCCGTGCCGCGCTTGCGCCGACCCTCTCGAAGTCCAGCCTGCCGAAGAAAGGCGAATGGTCGAAGTCCCATCCCATCTGCGCATCGCCGTCGGACTCAGCCACTGCAAGGATGCTCGCGTGGCAGGAGGTGCCCCTGTGCCGCAGCGAAACGCCGTTGCTGTTGGCCAGATATATTTCATAGCTGGAGTCCGACACACTGGACTGGCGCACTTTGGTTATCCGCTTGTCTACCGCGCGGGCGGTCGATTCGACCAGCATGGCTCGCTCGATCCTGTCGTTCAGCCCTATGCCGGACAGATTCTCATCGAACCGCTCAACCTTGGGATATTCGTTTGCCCGCGCAGGAAGCCGGTTGTGGGGGTCCGACGAGGCGGACTCGGCGTTGGCGACCGCATCCGCGGCTACCCGCTCGAGGCCCGAATCGGTCAGGTCAGACGTATGCGCGAATCCCAGCCGTTCGCCCACGAGAACTCGTACGCCGACGCCGGCACCGTCGCGCACTTTGACGTTCTCCGTCTTGCCGCCGCTGACCTCGGCGGTAGTCGAACTGGTGCGTGAAAAAAAGCCTTCGGCGGCGTCTGCGCCCTTCGCAAGCGCGCTTTTTATCAAGGCGCCGACCAGCTTGTCGTCCGATCCGAGCGTCATCCCTTTACCGCCTTTACGAGACTGGATACGAATTCCGAAACGTGCCCGACCAGATCGGGGGCTGCCCCTTTTTCCTCGACCCTCTTCACGATCGCCGAGCCGACGACGACCGCATCCGAGTACGAGGCGACCTCGGCGGCCATATCCGGGGCGGATATGCCGAAACCGACCGCCACGGGGAGACCCGAGCGCGAACGGATTTTCTCCACCATCGCGTCTACGCCGCCGGACATCTTCTCCTGCATGCCGGTTACTCCTTCGCGCGAGACATAGTAGATGAAGCCGGCACTGTATTTCGATATCAGGTCCACCCTTTCGTCGGTGCTCGTCGGCGCCAGCAGGTAGACCGTGCACAAATCTTTCATGTCCATCAGCGCTTTGTATTCCTTCGATTCCTCGGGCGGCAGATCAAGCACGAGAGCGCCGTCGACGCCGCTCGCCGCCGCCTCGGCCGCAAACTGCTCGAGCCCCATATAATGCACCGGATTGAAATATGTGAAGAGGATTATCGGTATCTCGGAATCCTCGCGTATCTTCTTTACGGTATCGAGAACCTTTCGGAGATTGGTCCCGCCCTTGAGCGCTCGCTCTGCCGCGCGCTGGTTGACGACACCGTCGGCCAGCGGATCGGAAAAGGGAATGCCCAGCTCGACGAGATCGACGCCGATGCGGTCGAACTCGAGCACCAGCTCGCGCGTGGCCTCGAGGTTCGGGTCGCCTGCGGCTATATAGGCGATGAACCCCGTTTTTCCCGCTTTCTTCAGCGATTCGAATTTCTCGATCACGCGATTAGCCATTGTCATTCCTTTTTGGACAGGATTTCCGACGCCATCGGCACGTCCTTGTCGCCTCGTCCGGAGAGGTTCACGATCACGCTTTCGACCGGCTTCATCTCAGGAACGACTTTGATTGCGTGCGCGACGGCGTGCGCGCTCTCGAGCGCGGGTATTATCCCCTCGACGCGGCCCAGAAGCTGGAACGCCTCGAGCGCCTCGTCATCGGTCGCGGAGGTGTATTTGACGCGGCCTGCGTCGCGCAGGTGGCTGTGCTCGGGGCCGACGCTCGCGTAATCCAGTCCCGCGGAGACCGAGTGCGTGAGGCCTATCTGGCCCTCGTCCGTCTGGAGCACAAAACTCATGCAGCCCTGCAGCACGCCAAGCTCGCCGCTCGCAAAGCGGGCGGCATGGCTGCCCGTGTCGATCCCCAGCCCGCCGGCCTCGACGCCGACCATCGCGACCTCCTTATCCTCGAGAAACTCGTGGAAAAGCCCGATCGAGTTGCTGCCGCCTCCGACGCACGCGATCAGCATCGAAGGCAGTCTTTGCTCCTTCTCGAGTATCTGCCTTCGGGCCTCGGCGCCTATGATCTTCTGGAAATCGCGGACCATCATCGGGTACGGATGCGAGCCCAATACCGAGCCGAGAATATAATGCGTCGATCTCACGTTTGTCACCCAGTCGCGCATCGCCTCGTTGATCGCGTCCTTAAGCGTTCGGCTTCCCGCGTCCACGGGCGTGACCTTCGAGCCGAGCAGGCGCATCCTGAACACGTTCAGCGCCTGGCGCCGCATGTCTTCCTCGCCCATGAATATCTCGCATTCGAGGCCGAAGAGCGCGGCCACCGTCGCCGTCGCGACGCCGTGCTGGCCGGCGCCGGTCTCGGCGATCACGCGGGTCTTGCCCATCCGCCTGGCCAGCAGCGCCTGCCCTATCGTGTTGTTGATCTTGTGCGCTCCCGTGTGGCATAGGTCTTCCCGCTTCAGGTACACTTTCGCGCCGCCGAGACGGTCTGTCAGGCGTTCGGCGAAAAAAAGCGGCGTCGGCCGTCCCGCGTATTCGGTCAGGTAATATTCGAGTTCCCGCCGGAAATCGGGATCGTCCTTGAACCTCAGATAGGCCTCTTCGAGCTCGGCGAGCGGGGACATGAGCGTTTCCGGCACATATTTGCCCCCGTACGGCCCGAAATGACCTCCGCTGTCAGGTTGCATTGCCCTTGGCCCTCCGAATGAATTCACGCACCTTGTCGGGGTCCTTCCTGCCCGGCTCCGATTCCACTCCGCTCGATACGTCAACCGCCTGCGGGCTCGCGATTCTTATGGCCTCCGCGACGTTGTCGGGATTCAGGCCGCCCGCCAGTATCACGGGCTTGCCGTAGGCGGCGGCCGCGGCTGCGATGCCCCAGTCGAACGTCTCGCCGGTGCCGCCGGCCTTTCCCTCGACTCTCGTGTCGAGATGTACGCATGTCGCCGTGGTATTTTCTATCGCTTCGAGATCGGCCCTGGCCCCGACGGAAATAGAGCGAATCAGCCTGTGCGGACCGAGACCGGACTCGCGCAGGAAATCGCTTTCGTCGCCGCCGTAGAGCTGGACGAAGTCGAGTCCGACGCCATCAAAAATATCTTTCGCCCACTGCGGGTCCGGGGCAACGAACACTCCCACAACTGTAACAAACGGCGGCAGTTCCGCTCGAATCGACGCGGCCTGCTCCTTTGACACCCTTCTCGGACTCGCCGCGAAGACAAAGCCGATCGCGTCGGCGCCGCACGCCGCAGCATGCAGGGCGTCCACCAGATTTGTTATTCCGCAGATTTTAACCCTGGTCACCGATCAATTCCCGTATCTTGCCTGAAACGTCACCGCTGGTCATCAATGCCTCGCCGACGAGAATGGCGTCGGCGCCCGCCTCGCGCACTCGCTCCGCGTCCTCGCGCGTATGAATTCCGCTCTCGCTCACTATTATATGACCTGAGGGTATCTCTTTTGCAAGCCGCGCCGTGACGCCGACGTCGGTTTTGAACGTTCTGAGGTCGCGGTTGTTGATGCCGATTATGCGGGCGCCGGCCGCGAGCGCCACAGCCAGCTGCTTTTCATCGTGAACCTCGACCAGCGAATCCAGCCCGAGCTGCGAGGCGAGCTGCAGATAATCGGACAATTGCGTTTCGGAAAGCGCGGCGACTATGAGCAGTACGGCATCGGCGCCGATCGAGGCGGTCTCCCATATCTGATATTCGTCGATCGTAAAATCTTTTCTGAGCGCGGGCAGCCCGCAGGCCTGCTTTGCCCGCGTCAAGTGAGACGCGTCGCCCTGAAAGTATTTCGAATCCGTGAGGACGGAGATCGCGGACGCCCCGCTGTCTGCGTATTTTCGGGCGATTGCGGGCGGGTCGAAATCCGGGGACAGGATACCACGCGACGGCGATGCCTTCTTGACCTCGGCGATGAGACACAGGCGTCCGGGAGTGCCTATGGCATCGGCAAATGCGCCCGCCTTGCGCTCAGCGACGCGCTCGCGAAGCGCCGCGAGAGGGTTTCGTTTCTTGGCCCCCTCGACTTCCCGGCGTTTATGATCGATGATATCGTCGAGTATCAACTTGACGATACCTCTCGCAGCCGCTCGAGCTTTTCCATGGCGGCGCCGGAGTCGATCGAGCGCGAAGCCGCCTCGATGCCCTCGGCAATGCTCTTCACGCGGTCGGCGGCCGTCAGGGCGAAGGCGGCATTCAGAACGACGATATCGCGGCGCGGCCCCGTTTCGCCCCGCAGGATTCCTTCGGTAATGCCCGCATTGACCGCTGCGTCGCCGCCAATCAGATCGTTCAGCGTAGCCGTTTCCATTCCAACCTCGGCGGGATCGAACTCAGAGACTTTCACGCCCCCCCTGGCTCCCTCGATGGCCTCGGCGACAGTGGTAGTGGTCGTTGTGGTCACTTCATCCAGTCCGTCGGCTCCGTGGACCACGAACGCGTGGCGAGCCCCGAGATTTTTCAGGACGTTCGCCAGTGGCTCGACCAGAGAGCGATCGTAGACTCCGACCACCTGGGCTTCGGCGAAGGCGGGGTTGGCGAGCGGGCCGAGGATATTGAAAATTGTCCTGACTCCGACCTCGCGGCGCGGCCCGATCGCATGCTTCATCGCGCCGTGAAAAATCGGGGCGAACATGAAGCCGAGGCCGACCTCGTCGATACATCTTTCGACCACGGCGTGCTCGGCGTCGATTTTTACGCCGAGCTGTTTCAATACGTCGGCGCTGCCGCATGCGCTCGAAACGCCGCGATTGCCGTGCTTGGCGACCGCCGCGCCCGCGCCCGCGACAACGAAGGCGGCGGTCGTCGAGATGTTGAAGGTGTCCGAGCCGTCGCCTCCCGTACCGCACGTGTCGACCAGCGGGCGGCGCTTCGGGTTAAGCCTCGTTACATTGTCGCGCATTGCCCGGGCGCAGCCGGTGATCTCGTCGACGGTCTCGCCCTTCATTCGCATGGCGATCAGGAACGCGGCGATCTGCGCGGGTGTCGCGTCGCCGCTCATGATTTCGTTCATGGCGGCCTGCGCCTCTTCGGCCGTCAGGCTCTCCCGCTCTGTCAGCTTCTTTATGGTTTCCTTGAGCATTAGTCTTGCTTGGCTTCGCGATTTCGGAGCGCGCGGTCTTTTGCCTCGAGCGATCTTGCGAGCTTCGCCTTGTATCGGCTCAGCTTTGTGCGCAGACGGGAGTCGCTGAGCGCCAATATCTGCACCGCCAGTATTCCCGCGTTGCGCGCGCCGGCCTTGCCGACTGCCATCGTGGCGACCGGGATGCCCGCGGGCATCTGAAGCGTGGAAAGCAGAGCGTCGACGCCTTTGAGCGGCGACGAGTCCACGGGCACGCCAATGACGGGAAGCGTGGTGTGCGCGGCTATGACGCCGGCGAGATGCGCCGCCGCGCCCGCGCCTGCGACGATGACCTTCACGCCGCTGCGCGCAGCCTTTTCGACCAACGAAACGGTTCGTTTCGGAGATCTGTGGGCGGAGGAAATCCTCAGCTCAGAGCCGACACCGAATTCGGTCAGAATGTCGGCCGTCTCACGCATGACGCCCTCGTCGCTGTCGCTGCCCATGATTATCAGCACCGGCGCTGGTTTTCTGCCGCGCTTCGGCATCACGTACCCCTTCCAAGGCGGGCTACGGCTTTTTTGCCGATGTCGCGCCTGCAATATTTTCCCGCCCAATCGATCTCATCGGCGCACTCATATGCGCGCTTGATGGCCGAGGGAATGTCTTTCGCTACGGCAGTGGCGCCGAGAACCCTGCCGCCGTTTGTGACGACCGTCTTGTTCTTGAGCGCGGTGCCAGCATGGAACACCATCGCGTCGGTCACGCCGGCCGCCTTGTCGAGACCGCCTATGGGCTTTCCTTTCGCGTACTTGCCCGGATAGCCGTCCGAGGCGAGCACGACGCAGACGGCGGCCTCGTCGGCCCATTCGGCCTTTGTCCCGGCGAGGTCGCCCTCGGCGCAGGCGAGCAGGATCGGAACCAGATCGCTCGTCAACAGGGGCAAAATGACCTGCGTCTCGGGATCGCCGAAGCGCACGTTGTACTCGATCACCTTCGGGCCCGAATCCGTTATCATTAGTCCGCAGTAAAGCACGCCTCGGAACTCGCAATCGTCCTCGCGCAGTCCCTCGATGGTGGGCTTGATAATCTCGTCCTCGACGCATTTCATTATGTCGTCCGTGACGACCGGCGCCGGAGAATATGCGCCCATGCCGCCGGTGTTTGGGCCCTTGTCGCCGTCGAATATCGGCTTGTGGTCCTGCGAAGCCGGCATTGTCAGGAAGCTCTTTCCGTCGCTGAATGCGAGCACGGTCGCCTCCTCGCCCTCGAGGTATTCCTCGAGAACCACCCTGCGTCCGGCGCGGCCGAATGCTCCGTCTTTGATGCAATTCCGGACAGCCGCAATGGCCGCTTCCTCGTCAAGGGCGACGGTGACGCCCTTGCCCGCTGCCAGGCCGTCGGCCTTGACGACGATCGGAGCGCCCATGTCGCGAATGAACTCGACCGCCTCGTCGCTGTCGGTGAATATCTGAAAAGTCCCCGTGGGAATATCAAATCTTCGCATGAACTTCTTCGCAAAACCCTTGCTGCCCTCGAGCAGCGCGGCGTCGGCGGTGGGGCCGAATATCTTCAGCCCGCGCTCGGTGAACTTGTCGACGATCCCCTCGACGAGCGGCGCTTCCGGACCGACTACGGTCAGGTCGATCTGCTCCTTTTTCGCGAATTTGGCGAGATTGCCGATATCGGACGCGTCAACTTCGACGCATTGCGCCTGCTCGGCTATGCCGGCGTTGCCCGGAGCGCAGAACAGTTTTTCCACGAGAGGGCTCTGGCTTATCTTCCATACGAGCGTGTGTTCGCGACCGCCTCCGCCGACTACGAGCACTTTCATATGATTGTTCCCCTTTTGTCACAGGATACGATCAATGATGAAACAACCTGAGGCCCGAGAAGATCATCACCATACCATACTCGTTGCAGGCTTCGATGACCACGTCGTCTCGCGCCGCTCCTCCGGGTTGTATTATATACCTCACGCCGCTCTGATGTGCACGGTCGATGCTGTCTCTGAACGGAAAGAAGGCGTCGGAAGCAAGCGCAATCTCTGAAAATGTATTTATCCATTGCCGTTTTTGTTCGGGGGAAAGCCTTGCCGGCGCATGCCGGAAATTGGTTTTCCATCGCTCTTGTTCGCTTGGGGTGAGACCGTCTTCGAAGTATAGATCCAGAGCGTTGTCTCTATCGACCCTCTTGAGACCCTCGCGATATTTGAAATCCAGAACATCGGGATGCCGCCGCAGGAGCCAGCGATCCGCCTTTTCGCCCGCGAGGCGCGTGCAGTGTATCCGTGACTGTTGCCCCGCTCCGACGCCGATGAGCTGGCCGTCGAAAGCATAGCAGACGGAATTGGACTGCGTGTATTTCAGGCCGACCATCGCGACCAGCAGATCGCGCCCGGCCGATTCGGGCAGAGTCTTGTTCTCTGTCACGACATCGTCGAGGAGATCGAAGCCCGGCACACGGGTGTTGCGTTTCTGCTCGAAGGTGACGCCGAACACGTGCCGCTTTTCCGTCTCTTCCGGCTCCCAGTGAGGATCGATCTGAATGATGTTGTATCCGCCGCCCCTTTTTTCTTTCAGGATGGCGAGGGCCTCATCTTCGTATCCCGGCGCGATAACACCGTCGGACACTTCGCGCCCGAGCAACTGCGCGGTAGCGACGTCCACGGTATCGCTCAGGGCGGCCCAATCTCCGAAGGAAGACATCCGGTCGGCGCCCCTGGCGCGCGCGTAGGCTGCGGCGAGCGGGCTCAGCTCCATGTCGTCGACGAAGTAAACTTTTCTCAGGCTCTCGCTCAGAGGAACGCCGACTGCCGCTCCGGCCGGGCTTACATGCTTGAACGAGGCGGCAGCGGGCAGATCAAGCGACTGTCGAAGTTCCTTTACGAGCTGCCATGAATTGAGCGCGTCGAGAAGGTTGATATACCCGGGGCTGCCGTTCAATACGCTGATCGGCAGCCTGTCGCCGTTTTCCATGTAGACGCGGGCCGGCACCTGGTGGGGATTGCATCCGTATCTGAGGGGGAATTCCACGTCGCTCATTCGGCTTTCCCTTTTTCCGCCGCCAGATAGTCTGCGATCGCGCGGTCATACGCGGCTGTATGCTCGAAGACTTCGCAGGCAAGCTCGAACTTAAGCTGTTCGGAGACTCGCCCGTCGTTGGCCCTGAGTTCCTCGATAATCCGGGAATATTTTGCCGGATCGACGACGACGGCGACGTCGCGATAGTTCTTTGCGGCGGAGCGCAGCATGGTGGGTCCGCCGATGTCTATCTGCTCGATCGCGTCTTCCAGCTTCACGCCGTCTTTGCTTATGGTCTCCTGAAACGGATACAGGTTGACGACGACAAGGTCGATCAGCTCGATCCCGTGCCTGTCCACCTCGCGCATGTGATCGAGATTATCCCTGAGCGCGAGCAGTCCGGCGTGGATTTTCGGATGCAGCGTCTTCACGCGGCCGTCCATCATCTCGGGAAATCCCGTGTAGTCGGAGACCGAGCGCACGGGAATGCCCGCCTCATCTATGACCCTCTGCGTGCCGCCGGTGGACAATATTTCGACTCCCATTTTATGAAGTTCACGCGCGAGCTCGACAATGCCTGTCTTGTCCGAGACGCTCAACAGCGCGCGCTGAGTCTTTTCGCTCATGGTCTCTCCCGGTTGTCTCTCGCTACAGGTTTTCTTTGACGAATTTGACTGCGTTGCGGAATATCGCGACGCCCATCCCCTCGCGCGGAACCTTCTCGCGGGTCCAGCGCGGATGGTTAGTCCGGAACAGGTAGGCCTCGGGATGGGGCATCAGCCCGAAGATCCTCCCGGTGGGATCGCAAAGCGCCGCGATGTCGTCCTGCGATCCGTTGGGATTGTGAGGATAGCCGGCGGGCTCACCCTCGGCGTCCACATATTTGAGGGCGACCTGGCCTCGACGGTCGAGACGCTTGAGGACCTCCGAGTTTCCGGCGACCAGCTTTCCCTCCCCATGCCGGACGGGCAGATATATTCTATCAAGGCCTTTCGTGAAAATGCAACGGGATTTCGGATTCGCGGTGAGGTAGACCCATCGATCCTCGAACTTGTTCGAGTCGTTGTAAGTCAGCGTGAC
>CBDUSG010000002.1:0-20824 GCA_965369575.1 uncultured bacterium
GGATTTCGGGGTTGGCCGGATTGCCGAATTGGTCGGGCGACCAGTATTTATCCGGCTCCTTCTTGACCATATCGCGCGCCTTGAGTATCGCGCAGTCGGTCCCTTTTGTGGGATCGGTAAGAATGAGGGTAGATCCGAGCGCGAGCAGCATGTTCTTGCGCTCATCACTCATGCCCGCCGACATCGTGACGTGCAGTTCATACCCCTTTATCAGGGCGACGATGGCCAGCCCGAGGCCTGTATTGCCGCTCGTCGGCTCGAGGATGATCTTATCCTTCGTCAGTGAGCCGTCGCGCTCGGCGGCCTCGATCATACTCAGTGCGATGCGATCCTTGACCGACCCGCCCGGATTCTGGCCCTCCAGCTTGACGTAAAGTGATGCGTTCTTGTTCTTTACGACCTTGTTGATCTTTACAAGCGGCGTGTTTCCGATGGTTTCAAGAATGCTGCCATAAACTGCCATTGGATAGTTCTCCCGATTTCCCCTCCATCTAATTCAGTTCAGAGTACACAAACAAAAAAAGATTATAACATGACCTAGGGCGTTTCGCAACAGTCCGGCCGCGGTCGGGCATTTCCGGGCCGAGAAGTACCGGGACCTCCGTGCGCATCCGTCGATTTTCTTTGACTGTCCGCCCACGGTTTGCTAGAATGGTTGCCGCGGCGCTTGGGCTCACCGGCATTTCACCCCGATACCTATGCGTCCACCCGCGCAAGCGGGGGCAGGAGCGCGAAATTTCATATGTCCGAAAATGACGGCACCGCGACCCGGCGGGGGCGCCTGAGGGACCTTCCGCTAAAGCGGGCGCGCTTTCGAGGCCGTTGCGTCGGCGGAGCGGCTTTTCCGGAGAAATGATTCTTGAAGCAATCGGCGGATGTTGTGATAATCGGCGGAGGCGTCGAAGGATGCTCCATCGCCTATAACCTTGCCAATAAGGGCTGTGGCAACGTCGTTCTCCTCGAAAAGAAGACGCTCGCTTCGGGCTCGACGGGCAAATCGTGCGGAATCATCAGGACGCATTACTCGCAGGAAATCCTGATGGAAATGGCCCACATGAGCATGAGCGTGTTCGACCGATTCGAGGAGGAGTTCGAGGCCGAGTCGGGCTTTGTCACCAACGGACTGGTTTTTCTGGGAACCGCCGAGGAGACTCAGGGCCTCCGTGAGGTAACGGCCATGCAGCAGCGGCTCGGTATCCGTTCGGAATTAGTCTCGCCCGACAGCATTCCCAAATATCACCCTGATATAAGTGTCGAGAATATCGACTTGGCTTCTTACGAGCCCGATGCGGGCTTCGCCGATCCATACGGAGTAACCGTCGGCTTTGCCGGCGCGGCAAAACGACTGGGCGTCGAGATCGCTGAGGGAGTCGAGGCGACGTCAATCGAAGTCAGAAACGGGCGAGTCGAATCCGTTCAGACCCGCGAGGGTCGCATCGCCACGAACAAAGTCGTCAACGCGGCCGGGCCGTGGGGCAGCCGAGTCGGCCGGATGGTCGGTCTGGACCTGCCGCTTTTTCCCATCCGTTTCCAGGAGGCGGTCATGAGGCCGGCGGCGGACTATCCGCTTTCGATGCCCACCGTGTTCGACCAGAGAACAATCTGTTACTACCGTCCCGAGAGCGGCGGATTCATGATTTTCGGCGGCGCATTGACGGAGATTCAGACGATCGACGATCCCGACAACTTCGAGGAAAAGCCCGATGCCGAATGGGTGGAAAATGTGGCGGACACGCTGATAAAAGGGATGAACGACGCCAACGACATGAAGTTCGTTCGGGGCTGGGCCGGGCCCATCACGGTCACGCCCGATTTCAATCCGCTTCTGGGCGAGATCGATGAGGTAAAGGGATTCTATGTGGCGGGCGGTTTCAGCGGGCACGGCTTCAAGCTCTCGCCGATGGTGGGAAGGTGCATGGCCGAGCTGATCCTCGACGGAAAATCGAGTTCCATCGACATCAGGCCCATGCGCCCGTCGCGATATGAGGACGGCGAGTACTTCCAGTCGAAGTACGCTCGCTCGCCGCTCACGTGAAGTTTTCGAGTAATCAATTGGGAGATCAGTATCTGATTTTCAGTTGGAGCGAGACCGGAGAGGAGGCATGACATGGGAAGAAAGGTGGGAATTGTCGGGGCGTCCGTGACCCCGTTCAAAGGACGATGGGTCGAGAAGACATACTACGCTCTCGCCCAGGACGCAGTCAGGGCGGCGCTTGAGGATGCCGGAATATCGGTGAATATGCTGGACGGCGTCGTCTACGGCATTTACAACGACATCTTTCAGCGCACGTGCATCCCCGAGCACGCGTTGCAGGGCCTGATAGGGATGCAGAACAAGTTCGGCATCCGCGTGAGCAACGGCGGCGCAACCGGAGCGTATGCGCTATCGGCCGCGCACGCCTACGTCGCCTCCGGCCGGTTCGATGCGATGCTCGTGCTCGGCGTCGAGAAGTCCACGGACTGCTTCGATTTTCTCTCGATGTCGGCGACGCCCGAGGTCATCAAGACGATCGGCTGGTCGGGCGACAGCTTTTTCGAGCAGCCCATCGGATGGACCGCCTCCGATTCTTACGCCGAAGTCGTTCTCGCGTATATGGACGAGCATCCGGACGATCTCAAGCCCGAGATAACCGCCCAGATTTCAGCGCTGCTCAGCAGGCAGGTCAAGGACAACACATTCGCCCAGAGGCAGCACGACCAGGTCACTCCCGAGGAAGTGATCAACTCGCGCATAGTCGTTTATCCGTTCAAGCAGCTCGAGATTTGCGTATACTCCGAGGGCGCGGCGGCATTGATCGTCGCCGAAGAAGAAAAGGCCAGGGCGATCGCCAAGAACATGGGCGTGCCCGTCGTCTGGATCACCGGTGTCGGCGAAAGCAACGAGCACTCCTTTGCGGGAAAGAAACAGAAGGTGATGAGCCGCATCATGTCCGATCACGACTCCGCGCAAAGGGCCTACAAGATGGCCGGCGTCACCGACCCGCTCGAAGAAATACAACTGGTCGAAGTCCACGACGCGTTCGTTCACCAGCTCGAGATTACGCTGGCCGAGATGGGATTCGCAAAGCTCGGCCGCTGCGACGCGCTCGTCGAGGACGGAACCATAATGGAGGGCGGCAAACTCATCGTGAACCCGTCCGGCGGCCTCATCTACTGCGGACACGCCGTCGGCGCCAGCAACATCATGTCGGCGTGGTCTGCGCGCAACGAACTCATCGACAGGGGTTTGAAACGAGCGGCCGTGCACGGCACGGGCAGCACCGTGGCGCAGTACGGCGTGGTCTTCGTCCTCGAAAACGACGCGGCGTGAAGGGAGACGTGAAGAGATGGCGAAAAGAAAACAGAAAGTGATTCCGAGCGCGGCGGTTCCCCCCGAGGAGGGCCGCACGCTGACGATAGACGGCAAGGATTACCTCGAGCTGAACGACGCCATGCACACCTTCTACCGGCGTACGATGGGCGAGCTGTCGGCGTTTTTCCTGGCGCTGCGCGACGACAAGAAGGTCACGGGCTCCAAATGCGTAAAGTGCGGTATCGTGCGCGTGCCGCCGATGGCCGAGTACTGCCCCGACTGCGATTTTGCGCCCACCGACACGGTCGGGGTGGCGGATACCGGCGCGATGCTGTCGACGCCGCCGATAACGTATTTTGCCAACAGCCTCTTTCAGGAGCAAGTGCCGTTCGGACGCGGCAGGGTCGTCCTCGACGGGGCCGACACCGCTCTGTCGATAAACGTGTACACGACGACCGGCATCCTCGTTCCCGGCATCTTCAACAAGGGCACCAGGATAAAGCTCGTGTTCCGCGACAGGCGCATCGGACGCATCACCGATGTCTTCGGTCTGCCCGCCTCCGAGCTGAGCGAGGAACAGCTTGCAACGGCGGGGCTGCAGGAAAAGCAGATCGACTGGGAGGCCGCAGTCGAGCCCAAGCTACCGAAGTCGACCGCAAAGGCCTCCGCCGGCTTCGACAGGGCGTTCAAGAAGATCAAGAATGTCGTCACCGATCTGAACGAATGCGACCGCGCCAAGAAGGACATCGAGGGTTGGAAGCGCACCATACTCGTGAAGACGCTGGGCGGCAAATTCGTCATCAAGATCGACGACGGCGACCTGTCGATCAAAAAAGGCGGCACGAACAAGCAGGATTTCGTCATGGTCGCCGGAAAACCGAACACGATCCTCAACGGGCTAGCCTACAACGGCTCGCTGACCGAGGCGATCATGAAGGCCGATCTCTGGATCAGCAGGAACGTCGAGTTTATGACCGTCTTCAAACTCGAGCGAATGGCCCGCTCACTGGCCCGATCGAGGAAGTGACCTCCGCTGAAGCCGGCGGAGCGAGACCAAATCACTCTGACTAATCGAGGCCGGGATTCTGGAAGAGCATCTGATGCATTCCGAGCCCGGCCTCTTCCGCTTTTCATATTTCACGCCGGGCTTTCGGTATATTTCAGGCGGCTTTCCGCTCCATGATTACGCCATCGCCGACGGCATCGCGGCGATCTTAGAGCGCACCTCCAAAGGCCCCGCTGCGCGTCTCTGCGCCCCCAATTCCGATAGATAGCCGGCAATGGCTCTTCGAGACACTCTGAAAAAATGGGGCAAATCCACGTGTTTTTCCCTTGCGGCTCCCGGCACGAAGTGATATAATTCAATTTCGGCCCGACTGCTTTTCGCTGAGAAATTGCGTCGATACGGAGAATTTCGGGCTCGTTTGCGGTCCGTGACGGCCAGGCGGGGATTTGGCACAGGGGATTTGGCACAGGGGATTTGGCACAGTCGTTAGCGAAAGGGGATTCAGCGATGGCGTTCAGGAGGTCGGCGACAGTTCTGGTTCTTTTACTGCTTATTGCGCACTTAGGCTGCGCATCCAGCCCGGTGGCGCGGCAGAACCCGTGGTCGGAATATCCTCCCCCCGGAGGGTGGAAGGGCGAGGGCAGGTACGCCTCCGGCTATTGGTGGATGCCGTCGAAGGCAGGTCTTGAGGAATACGGCAATCGGGGCGTGATATTCTTTGCGGGCGAAGAGGCGCCTGCTCCGCCCAAACCCGTTGCCCAGAAGCCAGCGCCCAAACCGGCGCCCAAGCCTGTCGCCCCGAAGCCGGCCCCGAAGCCGGCGCCCAAACCCGCGCCCAAGCCGCCCGAGATCAAGGTCGTAGAGAAGATAGTTTACAAGGCGGTTCTCGTGAAAAAAGAGGTCCACGCCAACCGCTATATCTTCCCGACCATCACTTTCCCCGAGGGAAGCGTCCAGGTGGGCTCGGAGTCGATGCAATTCGATGAGGAGGCTTCCGAGATCGCGTCGGCCCCGATACAGATAAAACACGCGGCAACATTGATCAAGGATTCCGGCTCGACCAAGGTCCTGATCGAAGGCCATATAGACGCGGCGGAAAAGGAGCGACATCCCGGCCTCGGCGGGGAGCGCGCCGCGGCCGTCACGAAAGCGCTTATCGGGCTCGGGGTCAACGGTGATATCCTTGAAGCCCACGATTACGGGGCGAGCAGGCCGTTGACGAAATCGGATTCGGAGATCGCTTCTGAAATAAATCGGCGGGTCAGTATCGTGGTTGTTCCACGCGGCCAGAGCCTCGAGCGCGAGAAACTCGTTCAACCGCCGGCGCCGAAGCCGGGACCCAACATCAAGATTGTCGAGAAGATCGTGGAAAAAAAGATTGCCGTGCCGGAGTTGGTGATTACGGACCGGATCATTTCTCTCAACATATATTTCGAGTACGACAAATCGAGGTTGACACCCGAGGGCCTGGAGAACACGAAAAAGGTCGGTGCGATCATAGACAGCATAGAGCGAATTGGTAAGGTGACGGTCGAGGGCCACTGCGACTGGCGCGGATCGGACGCCTACAATGACGCGCTCTCGATGCGGCGCTCGAACTCGGTCCGGAACGAGCTGATAGAGTTGGGGACGCCCGCCTCCATGCTCGAGGCCGTCGGATACGGTGAGAAGCGGCCTGTCGCTTCGAACGAGACGGACCTGGGTATGGCGCTCAACAGGCGTGTGGAATTCGTGATCCGGTATCGCTGAGGGAGGCCTGCTCTTAGACCGCTGACCAAATCCTCGGATTGTCATTGTGATATAATGGGGCCGATAATCCGCCCTGATGTTTTCCGGCGGTCGGCCCCGTTATTTTTTCAAGCAGCGGAAGAATCGATATGCTTTTCCTCAAGGCTCTGCGGGGTGTGACGCTTCTCGTTCGGGTGGCGTGCTATCTGTCCATCGGCTGTCTGGTTGCATTTTTCCCGTTAATCCACGCGGCAGAGGCCGCAATCTATCCATTCTGGAAGATCGGTTTTCTCCGCGACCATATTTCGATACAGGATTCGCTGCCGTACTTTTTTTTGCCCGCCATGGTGTGCGCGTTCGCGCAGATGCTTGACTCGTTTCTGTCTCGCAGAATATCGGGAACGCAGGAGCCGGCCGCGGAGGGCAATTGAGTCGTCATGTCGCAGGATGAGTCTTCGGATAAAAAGGGTCGCTGCCAAGGCTGATGCTCTTTAACAGTGTTGACTTCGGTTTCTTCCTCGTTGCGGTCCTCGCGCTTTATTGGAGCGCCCCCGACGGCGCCCGCAAATGGATCCTGCTGGGGGCCAGCTATTATTTTTACAGCTACGCGCATCCTCCTTATGCGCTCCTGCTGGCCTCTCTGACGGTCATCAACTTTTATCTCGGCAACAAGATATCCCTCAACCGCGCGACCGCTCGGCTCTATCTGATCATAGGCGTTGTCATCGATTTATCCAGCATCGGATTCTATAAGTATGCCAACCTCCTGCTGGAGACGTTCAACGTGACGGGCGCCTTTCTCGGATCGTCGGCGAGGTTCCCGATGCTCGAGGTCGTGCTTCCCATCGGGATATCCTTTTACACCTTTCAGATGCTCAGCTATCTTGTGGATGTATACAGGGGAGCGCCGCCCGAGAAATCGCTGCGCGATTTCGCGCTTTACATTTCTTTTTTCACACAGCTCGTCGCCGGCCCCATAGTTCGGCCTTCGGTTTTGCTTCCCCAGATGAAACGCCGGGCGCGGGCCGACTCCGAGCAGATGCAGCTTGGGCTGTTTCTCGTTGCGCAGGGGCTGGTAAAGAAAATAGTGTTTGCCGACTCGCTGGGCCGCCATGTCGACGCCGTGTTCGCCGGGCCGGCGGATTTCAGCAGCCCGTCTGCACTGCTGGCGGTCTATGCATATGCGTTCCAGATATATTTCGACTTTTCCGGCTATACGGATATCGCCATTGGCTGCGGAAAGCTGCTGGGATTCGAGATACCGGATAATTTCAACCTCCCTTATCTCGCAAGGAACATGCGCGAGTTCTGGCGGCGGTGGCACATATCGCTGTCCACCTGGCTGCGGGACTATCTGTATATACCCCTCGGCGGTTCGAGGGTCGAGCGCCGCTCGCGAGTCTACGCCAACCTGTTCATCACCATGGTGCTGGGGGGGCTCTGGCACGGCGCCAACTGGACGTTCGCGATATGGGGCCTTTACCATGGTGTGCTCATCGTCATCAACCATGTGCGCCGCGACAGCGAAAGATTGAGAATTCCCGAGGACTGTTCGTTCGGACGCAAGGCGCTCCAGACGTTAGTGACGTTCCACCTGGTTTGTGTGGGCTGGATATTTTTCCGGTCGCCGACCTTTTCCGACGCAATCGGCATATTCCAGAGGCTGGCGGCTCTGGATTTCTCGAGTTCGTTCGAAGCGACCGGGACGCTTGCCCTTCTGCTGGTGGCGACGGCGAGCCATCTACTCCGAGGACAATGGAAGCTCGACAGGTGGTTCATCTCGCTTCCCAAGCCCGTTCAGGGCTGGGCGTACGGATTCATCGCAATCGTGATCTTCGTCTTCTTCACCGAAGAGCAGAGATTCATCTACTTCCAGTTCTAGGCGTCTCGAATTTTTCAGAAATGGAACCTCCCGCGGAAGAACCTCCTGCGTGACACGCCGGCGGCAGACGCGCACGGGATGTTCTTCTTGGCCTATTCCTGCGTTTTGCCGGGAGGCGTTTTGCGCATAAGGCTGATGATGAGCAGCCCGAGGAAAGCGATGACCGCGCCCATCACGACCCAGAGCAGGCCCGCGTGTTCTTCGCTCCACGGGCGAACGGGTTTGGTCTTCGAGTAGGAAGCGTTCTTAAGGCGTGGGCCGAGCGCGAGACGGGGGAGTTCCCTGGTATCGATATAGCGCATTCTGTGCGAGAGGTCGTATCGAGGCGCCCTGCTCTCGGGATTGCCGAAACAGAGTTTATACGGGCGCTCGCCGGTCAATGACAGCACGACCCGGCGCGCCAGGCCGAAGCCCGAGACGCGCGTGATTTGGATCGGCTGATCGTCGAAGTTCTCGACCGTTATCTTGAAATAGCGGCCGCCTGTGTTTTCGCGGAACGACACTCGGCTGCTCGTCTTCTTAAAGGCCGGCATATCATAGTTGAAAATGACGCCGCTTCCGAGCGCGATCCATTTTTCGCGGTCCTCGCTCGATTCGATCCTGATGTTCCGATGATAGTTGCGGCTTGCGACGTCGAGATCGATCCGGCGGATGGGCAGCCCGCGATACCCGGCGTCGAGCACGACTTCGGTCGTTTTTTCCTTCTCGTTTTCGGTTCTCTCGAGTATCGCCAGCGGCCAGGACTCCGTCTCCGCGGGTTTTGATATGACCCGATAGGTTTTTGCGCCGCCAATATCGAGCGGGCCGCCGCCGTCGTCGTGCACCTTCACGCGGAAGTATCTGAAATCAGAAAGCGGGAATTTGATTCGAAGGTAAGAGGATCGGACGTTGCGCGAGAAATCGTATATATAGGTGTCCTCGGCGAGCACGTTCCATTCGGACTGGTCGGCGCCGCCCTCGACCGAAGTGCGGCGAGTGAAGTTCTTGCTTGCGGTCATTATCGAGAATTCGTTGACCGGCTGCCGCTCGTCTCCGAAGTCGAGCACGAACGAGTTGTATTTGCCGTTCAGGTAGGAGTTGTTCAGGAGTTTGGGAAAAAATTCCTCCCTCTTCTCGCTTCTCTCTTTTGTGACGACCTGGTACGGGACCTCGCGCGCGCCGCCGTCGACGATCCTCAGGCTCCGTAGCGCGCCCGCGCTTCCGTCGTACGTCTCGGCGTCCACCTCAAAAAAAGCGTGCTCGGATTCGATCGATTCCGTGGCGCGGATATCCTTGAGGAATTTCCAATTCTCCAGCTCGAGGTCGGCTGCGGCCGGACCTGAAAAAATGATGCACGCGAGCGTAGCGGCGAGAGCCGGAGTCATGATGCGTTTCATTGGGCTTCCTCTTCCTCCGGCGCGGGTCCCAGCAGGACATCCTTGTATTTCTGGTAAAGGAAGGAGACCCCGATCAGGATTATCCCGAGCACGACGAACGACATTATCCTGTAGAACCTCGCCAGCGCCGCTAGGTCCACAAAGAAAACTTTCATGACGGTTATTGCAAACAGCGCCAGCGCCATGTAGCGTATCGGCCTGTATCCCTTTCGGATGCCGATAGCTATGAGGCTTGCCGAGTAGAGCGTCCAGATGATTGACAATGATAATTGCTGCCCGTATCTCAGAACGCTCCTCGGAATCCGGTTCTGGAAATGGAGATATCTGAAGTAGTCATAAGCCTCGGCGCTGAGCAGGACGATTGCCAGCAGGTTGGCGGCGATCAGCAGTCCGCCCGCGATGAACTTGTTCTCCGGGGACATTGCTTCCTTTTTCGCCGCGAAGAAATATGCCGAGAGCGCCATCGCCGCGATACCCACAATGTATGAGAATACGCGCTTGTTGAACAGGAGCATGAACTCCGCCTTGACGTACTGGCGGGACAAAACGAGATCGAGTGAGATGAGGCGGAAGAAAACCAGCGTCAGAATAGCGACCGCTATCAGTCGCGTGTTCCTGCTGTCGTGGCGATACGAGATGTAGGCGAGGACGGCGCCCTCGAGGGCCCAGCCCACGGTTATCCAGTTCTGCTTTAGCTGAATCGGGACGGCGAGCGTGACGAACGTGGCCGCGAGCCCGAGGAAGACCCACACGAGGAATCGGTCGTCCTCGTTCCTGAGGTTCGTCAGATATGCGAGCGCAACGTATACGCCGGCCATCGCAAGCGAGAACAGCCCGAGGTAGTCGTCGTACCTGTCCTCGAGCAGAAAGTACATCGTTCCGAAGTAGAGGCCGGCGTTGATAAACGCGAGTATCATCTCGGGAGGTGTCGCCTTGCGACGGTTGACGACGTTGTACAGAATCGCCAGCATCGCGAACAGCGCAAAGAAGAGGGTGAGAAAGAAAGCCGTCGGCCACAGCTTTTCCGGACTGTAGAATCTCGCGGCCCACGTTGCGACCGCGAACACGGTGAACATGAAGCTCTGGTAGTTCAGCAGCGGCCAGTTCCTGAAATAGGCCACGGCCAGGATGCCCGCGTTCAGCATGAGAATATACGAAAAGAGGACCGCCTGGTTGTCGACGCCCGTGCTCAGCAAGAACGGCGTCAAAAAGCCGCCCAGCGTCGCGAGCGAGGCGATGGGGATCGCGTTGTACCAGACTGCGAGCGTGACGCTGGCGGCGGTGACGAAGATCATGAATGTGAAAGCGGCCGCTTGTGGGATGAGTTGATAGAAGGCAAAGGCCGCATAGATGGACAGGTAAAGGATGGCGATGCCGCCGCCGGTGAGCCCCTGCGAGAAATACTTGTATTCCTTTCTCCGGTACCATTCGCCGAGCCCGAGAAAGATAAGGCCCGCTATTAAACCGATGATCACGCGGCCGGTCTCGCCGATCCAGCGGTTGTCGAACGCATGCTTCAGAAAAAAGGCGACTCCGATGATGACAAGGGTCACGCCGATCCGATTCAGCCACCTGCCTCCGATGAGCGTCTCGATGTTCCATTCGATCTTCTTTGCCGGCGGCCGGGGAGCGGTGGGCCTCGGCGGGGGCCGGAACTCTGGAACAGGCGGGGGAGCCGGGGGGGGAGTCCCGGGTGGAGCGACCGGTGGGGGCGTGGGCGGAACCGCCGAAGGAGTCGGCGCAGGCCGTGTCGAGGTCTCGAGATATGCGACGCGCCTCGAGAGTTCTCTCAACTGACGCGTGAGGTTCGTCAAGGAGACGAACAGCACTATCCCCACCACCGCGCCGCCGGTCAAGACAATGAAGATGAGAAACAGCGCTAACGAGTAGCCCATTCCCGTCCCCTTTCATGCCGAGCCGGCGTCTCTCGGCGGGTTTGTCCTCTCGCGCGAGGGGAACTAAAGCTCGATCATGCCGGTGAATTCCAGCAGTTCCTTGTGGTCGGGAAGGAATTTTTCCTCGACGTCCACCTGGAAGGTTCTCAGGAATTTTCCGACCATGGACCAGTAGCCTATAGACAGCGTCAGTTCCACGAGGCTGGTCTGATCCAGAAATTTGGACGCCGCCTCGAATGTCTCGTCCTGTGGCCGGCTGTCGCGGACTACCTCCTCGGTGAACTGCAGCACCGTCTTGTCCCTCTCATCGAAAAGCTCGGAGTCGCGCCAGCCTTCGAGGTCCCGGATTTGCTCGCGGGATATGCCCGTTCCCACCGCTATCGGCACGTGCTGTGCCCATTCGTAGCGGGCGCCGACCATCTGGGCTATCCTGAGTATGGCCAGCTCACGGAGGCGCCCGTCAAGATGCGCCTTCATGAGCAGCCTGTTTCCGAGTCTTATGAACTCGCGAATCGAGACGCCGCTGTGGGCCGCCATTCTGAAGATGTTCATGATTTCGGCGCCGTCAGTGTTGGCTTGCATCTTGTCGAAGAAGTCGCGAACCTTGGGCGGCGACTCGTCGAGGTCGGCATAAGGGATTCTGGTCATGTATCTCCTTTCGGCGTTGCACGAGCCGGTCTGTGACGGCGTCAAATGCTGTCGTTCACCGAGCATTGCAGGCCGGGCTCGTCGCCGGGCATGAAGCACGCCAGGCAGCCCGTGCATTCGTTCACGGTCTCGGGCTTGCCGGCGAGTGACTTCGTGACGATCTCCGCGTCGGCTATAAGCGCCCTTCCGAGCGCAACCATGTCGGCCATCCCCTCGGCGAGGGCGTTTTCCGCTTGTTCGAGCCTGAGCACGCCGCCGACGGCTATGACCGGAATGTCGATTTCTTTTTTTATCTCGCCGGCCAGCCCTATTATGTTGCCCTCGGCGGCCTCCTGGATCATTCTCGCGCCGGAATCGTTCCCTCCCGCCGACACATGGATGACGTCGAGGCCGTCCTCGATGAACATCTTCACCATTTCGAGGCTCTCCTCGAGCGTGAGCCCGTTCTCGACGTATTCCTCGACGCTCATCCGCACGCCCAGCACGAAGTCGTCGCCGACCCGCTCGCGGGTCCTGGCAAGAATCTCGCGAACGATGCGCGCGCGATCCTCGGTTCCGCCGCCGTATTTGTCGTCTCTCTGATTCGACGCGGACGACAGGAACTGGTTCAGCAGATAATTGTGTGCGGCGTGAAACTCCACTACATCGGCGCCCGCGCTCTTGGCGGCCTCGGCCGAATGCACGAACTGGCCGATGATCTCCTCGACTTCCTCGGGCGTCAATTCGCGCGGCGTGATTCCCGTCAGCGGAGAAGGGATTGCAGAGGGGCCCACCACGTCGCCGCCGGCGAGGTCGGGCGTCAGAACGCGGCCTCCGTGGTTGATCTGCACGGCCGGGACGGAGCCGGCCCGCCTTATGGAGTCGAAAAGCCGTCGCGCCGACTCGATGTGACCGTCCTCGAAGAGGGAAAGGGCGCATGATCCCAGCCTCGATGTAGGCGAGATGCCGGTCGCGCCTACGATTGAAAGGCCGACGTCGCTTTTCGCGATCTTCTCGTGGAAATTTATCAAGCGGTCGGTCGCCTCGCCGCCCTCGGTGGCATAGTTCGTCTGGATCGGCGCGAAGACCACTCGGTTTGGGAACGTCGTTTTTTTAACTGTTAACGATTGCTTGAGCAGTTCATATGCCATATGGAATTGCTGCCTTTCTGTTTGGGGTGGCCCCTTGGGGGACGGCCTCGGGCCGGCGCCGACCCCGACGTTATGATTTTCGTGTCTTGCGCGGATTGCGCAGGAGCTTTTCGGCCGAGTCCGAAAGCTTGTCCATCGAGCTTTCGGCGGCGTCGCATGCGGTCTCGTATGCAATCATTCCGCCCGCCAGCGCGTAAGCCCATGCCGGCCTCATCGCCTTTGTGACCAGCGCGGCCGCCGCGCCGACGCATACTCCAACTAAAAACAAGGTGGACTTTGTCATCTTGCACTCCTTGGTGAAACCGGGACCATCGTGTGCCGCTGCAATCGTGGGGGAAATTCTATCACCGCGGGCCGGAGAAATCAATCGCTCTGCTCGTTCGGCAGCGTCGGCGTCTTAAAGAATAACGAACAGTCGAGCGTCGCCGCGAATGACACCGCCCCGTCCTTTGTGGTATTCTAAGAAATAATCTTGTCGATGGAGGGCATCCGCAGCATTCGATATGAGCCGCAAGAGCATGACAGATATCCTGAATTATCCCGCGGCCGAAGAGGTCGAGCGGCTTGTCGCCGGTGAAAGCCACGACCCGCACGCGATACTGGGGGCGCATCCGCTCGATGGCGGCGAAACGCAGGCCGTCGTCATCCGGGCCATGCATCCCGACGCGCAGGCGGCGCAGCTGCGCCTCGAGGGCGGCGGCTCGCTTGATATGAAACGCATCCATTCGGGCGGGCTCTTCGCGGCGCTTGTCGAGGGCGCGCGATTGCCTCTTTCCTACAGAATCCGATTCGAATTCGCCGACGGCGGCTCATGGGAGCGTCGCGACCCATATGCTTTCATGCCCACACTCGGCGACCTCGATCTCTATCTCCACGGTGAAGGCGCCCACCAGCGCCTCTACGAGCGGCTCGGGGCGCACCTGCGCTCGGAGCGAGGGCAAAGCGGCGTCGCATTTGCCGTGTGGGCGCCCAACGCCCGGCGCGTGAGCGTCGTGGCCGATTTCAACCGGTGGGACGGACGCCTGCATCCGATGAGGATGATGGGCTCATCCGGCATATGGGAATTGTTTGTTCCCGACGTCGGGCCGGGCGCAAAATACAAATACGAGATAAAGACGCCCGACGGAGACCTTCGGCTGAAAACCGACCCCTTCGCCTTCGCGATGGAGGCCCCGCCCGATTGCGCCTCTCTTGTCTGGGAGACCGGTAAGCACGAGTGGAACGACTCCGAATGGATGCGGGAAAGAGGATTGAAAGATCCGGTGCGGAGCCCGATGGCCGTCTACGAGGCGCATCTCGGTTCGTGGATGCGGACCGACGACGGCCGATGGCTCTCGTATCGCGAGCTTGCGCCGCGCCTGGTCGAGCACGCCAAGAAATTCGGATTCACTCACATCGAGCTGCTGCCGGTGGCGGAGCACCCTTTCGACGGGTCGTGGGGCTATCAGGTGACAGGATACTTCGCGCCGACTCATCGCTTTGGAACACCGGACGATTTCAAGTTCTTCGTCGACGTCTGCCATCAGAATCAGATCGGCGTGATCCTCGACTGGGTCCCGGCGCATTTTCCGAAGGACGATTTCAGCCTTCGCTGGTTCGACGGAACCGCCCTTTACGAGCATCTCGATCCGCGCCAGGCCGAGCACCGCGACTGGGGCACGCTCGTTTTCAATTTCGGCCGTCCCGAGGTTCGCAATTTTCTTCTGGCGAGCGCGCTGTTCTGGCTCGACGAGTACCACGTGGACGGGCTCAGGGTCGACGCGGTGGCCTCGATGCTATATCTCGATTACAGCAAAGAGGAGGGCGATTGGATTCCGAACAGATACGGCGGCAAGGAAAACCTCGATGCAATCGATTTCATTCGCCGGCTTAACGAGGCCGTCTACGGGCAGTTCCCGGGCTGTTTCACCATTGCGGAGGAGTCGACCGCATGGGGAGGCGTGACGCTGCCGACGTATCTCGGAGGGCTCGGCTTCGGCTTTAAATGGAACATGGGCTGGATGCACGATACGCTCGACTACTTCAGCAGGCAACCTGTCCATCGAAGCCATCATCACAATCAGCTCACGTTCTCGATGCTCTACGCCCACAGTGAGAACTTTGTGCTCCCGTTTTCTCACGATGAGGTCGTTCACGGCAAGCGGTCCCTGCTCGACAAGATGCCCGGCGATGAGTGGCAGAAATTCGCAACCCTGAGGCTGCTGCTGGCGTACATGTATACGCATCCGGGCAAGAAGCTCCTTTTCATGGGGACGGAACTCGCGCCGGAGCACGAGTGGAGTCACGACCATGGACTCGACTGGGACCTGCATGACCACCCGCTCCGCAAGGGTCTGCAGACGTTCATGCGCGACATTGGAAGGATTTATCTTGAGAGTCCGTCGCTCTGGGAATGGGACTCCGAGCCGCGAGGTTTTTCCTGGATCGACTGCCAGGACTTGCGGCAGTCGGTGGTATCATACATTCGCTCCTGTTCGCGGGATTTCCTGGTGTGCGTATTGAACATGACTCCCGTCGTGCGGCAAGACTACCGCGTCGGCGTGCCCGAGCCGGGCCGGTATCGCGAAAGAATCAACTCGGATTCGGCGGCGTACGGCGGGTCCAATGTCGGAAACGAGGGTTTTGCGCGTGCCGAGCCGGTCGAATTTCATGGACACGCGCAGTCGCTGTCTCTGACGCTTCCTCCGCTGTCTTGCCTCGTTTTCGGGCTGGAGCCCGCCGACCCGGAAACCGACGAAAGAATTGATGGCGCGGCTGAATGAATGCGCGCGATAGCATCGCAGTTCAGAGTCCCCCTTTCCCCCTTTACAGTGGGGGGGGCGGAGCTTTCATCCTGTGAAAGGGTGAGATAAGGAGCGTTCCTTTGTGACAGAGGGGAGAGTAAACTTCAAGAAATATTATGAGAGGGGATTTAAGGCTTAGATGACCAACTTCCTTGCGGAACTGTTTCAGACTTTCGGCCTGGCGGATTTTTTCGACATCGCGCTGATCTCGGTCATGATCTATGTCGTGCTCATATGGTTCGAGGCGGCGACATCGCGGTTCGTGCTGCTCGGGATAGTCGTTCTCGGCGTCATATATTTAATGGCCCGATTTTTCAACATGTACCTGTCGGCCGTCGTGCTCCAAGCTTTTTTTGCGATACTGCTGATCGCGCTCGTCGTCATTTTTCAGGAAGAGCTCCGACGCTTTTTCGAGCGCCTGAGCATCTGGGGCGCGTGGCGAGGGCGTGGCAGACGATTTGCCGAGCATCCGGAAATAGACACGCTCGCCTATGCGCTCACTGAACTCGCACGCAAGAAGCGCGGCGCACTGGTCGTGATAAGAGGCAAGGACCCTCTCGGCCGTCACCTCGAGGGCGGATACGAGCTGGACGGCCGTCTCAGCGAATCGCTGCTCATGAGCATATTCGATCCGCACTCGCCGGGACACGACGGCGCGGTCGTCATCGAGCACGGGCGCGTGAGCATGTTTGGGTGCCATCTGCCGCTCTCGACCGCTGTGAGGAAGATTCGTGACATGGGAACGCGTCACAGTGCGGCGTTGGGGCTGGCCGAGCGCTCGGACGCCCTGAGCATAGCGGTGTCGGAGGAGCGCGGAACGATTTCGCTCGCGCGCGAGGAAAACCTTGTCGAGCTGAGTGAGGCCTCCGAACTCAAGGTAGAGCTTGAGCGGTTCTTTGCCGAGAAGTTTCCCGAGGCAGGGGAAAAGACATGGCGCCATTGGGTTAGGGAAAACTCGCGCGAGAAAGCGCTGGCGATTTTCGTATCGTGCGCGCTTTGGTTCGTGTTTGTGTTTCAGACGGGCACACTCCGCCGCGATTTCGTCGTTCCGATCGAGTACCGCGACCTCGCGTCCGACTGGGTAGTGGAAGAGCCCGAGAGCATGGAGGTCGCCGTCACTCTTCTGGGAAGGGTGCGCGCGTTCGACCTTCTGGACGAAAGCGCATTGAGCATCACTCTGGATATGTCGGAGATCAAAGAGGGCGAGCAGGAAATCGCGCTTTCGCGGGATATGGTGCGCCGGCCGTCGAGTCTTTCGGTCGTCGGGCTGACGCCCGCGAAAGTTTCCATTACAGCCTATCAGCTCCTGACGCTCAATCTTCCAGTCGAGACGAGGACGCGCGGTAAGGTCCCGCCCGATATGGAACTGGTCGGCATCGAGGTCTCGCCCGAATCGGTCGCGATCATGGTCTCGAGCAAGTTCAATGGAGGCTCGCTGAAGGTCGTGACCGACCCCATCGATCTCGGAAAAATAGAAGAGACGACCACGCTCACTCCTGAGTTGACTCTTCCTGACGGCGCCCTTTTCGCCGATGAAAGAGGGCCGAACGTGGAAGTCACGATAGAAGTCTCGAAAAAGGAGTAGGAAGAATCCGGGGGACAGCAGCGCGGCGCCTCGGCGGCGGGGGCGATTGCGGCAATCCGGCTGAGATTAAAGCCTCAAGTGTTGACGGCGGCGCTCTGAGTTTCCGGGATACTCATCACGGGAGTGGCTGGGAGGATCGTCCCCTTCGGGATCACCACGATTCCTTTTTCGGAAACGGGGAAGCGCTTGCTGTCGGCCTCGAGATCGTAGCCGATTAGCGTCCCGCGCGGGATGATTACGTTCTTATCGATGATCGCGCGCCGGATTTTTGCGTGGCGTCCCACCTGAACTCCGTCCAGCAGGACCGACTCGCGCACTTCCGAATAGCTGCTGATTCTGACTCCGGGTGAGAGCACGGACATCTGCGCCTTTCCGCCGCTGATGATGCATCCGGCCGAGACCATCGAATCCACGGCCGCGCCCATCCGGTTTTTGGCGTCTCCGCCTGCGAATACCGTCTTGGCCGGCGGGTAATGCCCCTGGTAGGTCCTGATGGGCCAGTCGTTATCGTACAGGTTGAAGACGGGATCGACCGATATCAGGTCCATGTGGGCCTCCCAATACGAGTCGATTGTCCCGATGTCCCTCCAGTAGTTGCCGTCCTTTCTGTTTTCGTCCACGAACCGGTGGGCGCACACCCGGTATTTCTCGAGCATGGAGGGAATGATTTCATTCCCGAAATCGTCGGCTGTGCCGTTGTCGCCGCCGCCTTCGAGGACGTCCAGCAACACGTCGGCCTTGAAGATGTAGATGCCCATCGAGGCCATTGCGGGGCCGCCATTGAAAAACTCGCCGCTCAATGCCTTCGGTTTTTCCAAGAAGCCGACAATACGATTCTCGCCGTCGATGCTGAGCATCCCGAAGCGGCGAGCGTCCTCGCGGGCGACCTCGATTGCGCCTACTGTGAGATCGGCCCCTTTGCTCACGTGGAATTGCAGCATCTTCGAGTAATCCATCTTGTACACGTGGTCGGCCGAGAGGATGAGGACGTGTTTGGGGTTGACGCCGCCGATCGAATAGATGTTCTGGCGAACCGCCGAGGCGGTGCCGGTGTACCAGTCTTCGCTTATCCTTTTCTGCGGGGGAAGAGGCGTAATGAACTCATCGAACGCCGGAGTGAGTATATTCCAGCCGAGTTGCAGATGCCTGTGAAGGGAGTCTGATTTGTACTGTGAAAGGACGAAAATCTTTCGGATGTTGGAATTTATTAAGTTGCTGAGCGTGAAATCGATCAGACGGTAGATCCCGCCGAATGGCACTGCGGGTTTCGCCCTGTCCCTGGTCAGGGGATAGAGCCTCTTGCCTTCGCCTCCCGCCAGAATAACCGCGAGAACGTCTTTCATCCTCATGGGGACAGTTCCGATCGGGTTGGCTTTTTGCTTCGCTCCCGAATGCTTGTCTTTGGTCCTTCGTATCGGCGGTCTTCTCTACAGATAAAGGTAGAACAACCTGCCGAATCCATGCTTTTTCAGGAAATTAGGCACATCGCCCCAGAGGTCGTCGTTTTCGTAGTCCGGGTGGAGACATATGCACTGGAGGCAGTGTGGACAGACCTTCGAGGGCCGTTGGGAGGAAATCCCGCATGCGCACCAGTCGGCTTTGAGGAGGTCGAAGTTCTTACTGCAATGCCAGCATTTCACAGGATGCATGGTCCGTGGTTCTTCCAATTGAAGCATCGGACTTTGCTCCGTTCGCGCGCTGGCGCGCCGACCTTTTGCCCGGTTGCCCTGCTGTGGATCTCCGTGCCGATGTTTCATCATAGCATCGGATCCTCGGCAGCCTCAATCGGGAAAGTTCTGATTTTAGGCATCGAAAAACCCTAATTGAGACAGCCAAAAGCCTGAGCGGAATAGTCGGCCTTTTCCGGTATTTTTTCTCCGCTTGCCGGCCGTCGGAGACGTTCCTGCGTCAATCGCTGGGGATTAATCCACGTGCGTGAATTGAACCGGAGGCGAACCCCGCTCGACGCGGGCGGACAGCCGGGGGCCATTATGCGAGACTCACAGATACAGGTAGAACAACTTGTCGAATCCGCGTTGTCGCAGGAATCCTGGAGCGCTGCCCCAGAACAGTTCGGTCTCGTAGTCGGGATGCGCGCAGGCGCACTGCAGGCAGTTGGGACAAACTTTGGATGGCCGATCCACATACCTGCCGCAACCGCACCATGTCGAGGTAAGCAGGTCAAACTCACTCCCGCAATGCCAGCACGTAACCGCATGTACTGCATGATCTTGTATCGCCTGTACCATGTCTTTCACCTCGCCGTAGCGGCTATGCATTGCAGCCGGCAAAGCCGAAGTTAATCGCTGCTAATGCTGCTAATAAGAAGTATCTCGCCTTTTGCGTCAAAAGGCAATAGCACGGCCGAAAGTTC
Organism: uncultured bacterium; assembly: GCA_965369575.1. Taxonomy (GTDB): domain Bacteria; phylum Abyssobacteria; class SURF-5; order SURF-5; family SURF-5; genus CBDUSG01. The sequence continues at coordinate 19,700 of CBDUSG010000002.1, forward strand.
TGGATAAAAACTATCAAATTCGCCGCCTTGAGGCTCTAAGCCCAATATTAACAGCTAGTTGTGCGATAAATTGTTCGCGACTCGCCGCGTGACAAGGCGGATGACGGGGGCCGGCAGATTGGGGTAGATGCATGTTGCCCCCGACTCTGCTTGTGGTGTATCATGCATCATCCGCCGAATGGCCCGAGTTTTCAGGAGGATCGCGCATGGAACCCTATCGCAGCCGCATCACTGAGAAAATTGACGTCCACACGCACATATTCGCCGATACCGACTGCATCCTTCATCTGATGGACAGGCACGGCATAGAGAAATCCGTTGTGCTCGCGATGGGGATGGATAACCCCGACGTGCTCGAGTACAGCCGGTCGATCTGCTTCAGGCACGCGTGCAATCATCCCGACCGGCTGGCGGTCATGATGACGTTCGATCTGTCGGAAATCGACAAAGACGGATACGCCTCACGCGAGATGGAGCGGCTCGATCGCGGCAAAGAGGCCGGAGCGGTGGGAATCAAAGTGTCGAAGGAATTCGGGCTGTTCGCGCGTGATGCCACGGGAGAGCTGATAGTCGTGGACGATCCGAGGCTTGATCCCGTCTGGGACAAGGCGGGCGAGCTTGAGCTGCCCGTTCTCATCCACGTCGGCGATCCGCCCGCATACTGGCGGCCCGTCGACGAGAACAATCCATGGAAGCTACTGCTGAGCGAAATGCCCGGCTGGGTTTACCACGGCCGCGAGAATTTCCCGAGTTTCGACGAGCTGATGCGTCGGCGCAACAACATACTGCGAAGGCATCCGGGCACGACGTTCATCGGCGCGCACCTCGGCAGCGGGGCGTGGGACATGGAGGTCGCCGACGTCGCGGCCAACCTCGATGAGTTTCCCAATTTTCACGTGGACGCCTCGGCCGTCGTCGACGAAATCGGCAGGCACCCCGGAAAGTCGCGCGAGCTGTTTCTGAAATATTCGGACCGCATCATGCACGGGACCGACCTGATCGTGCTGAGCGCGTGGGAGAGCGCGGACGAAGTCGAGAGGTGGGCCGACGAGATGGGGCGCTACAACTCGGCGATCTTCCGGTTCTACGAATCCTCCGACGACCTTTCGACGACCGAGCCGCGCC
>CBDUSG010000003.1:0-19245 GCA_965369575.1 uncultured bacterium
TGATGAACTTGACGCCGCCTCTCAAATCTTTGCGCATTTCCGAGAGCACCCGCGCCGCGCCGAGGGCCATGGCCACGTGTCCGTCGTGTCCGCACGCATGCATCACGCCCTTGTTCTTCGAGGCGAACGGGAGGCCGGTCTCCTCGGCGATGGGGAGCGCGTCCATGTCGGCCCTGATCGCGATCGTGCGGCCCGGCTCGCCGCCCTTCAGCAGCCCGACGACTCCGGTCGTGCCGACACCGGTTTTCACATCCAACCCGAGCCCCTCGAGCATCTCGGCGATCTTTGCGGACGTGCGGGTCTCCTGCAGTCCGATCTCGGGGTGCGCGTGCAAGTCTCGCCTTATCTCTACGAGCCAGTCCGAGATGCTCCGTGATTTTTCTATTATGGCCTTTTTCAATTCAACTCCCGCCGTCCGGTTCGATAACGATCTTGAATGCGCCGCATTCTTCCTTGTTAAGCATGGTACGGAAGGCCTCCTCCACGCTATCGAGCGAAAATCTGTGGGTTATCCAGGGCTTGACGTCGATCTGTCCCGAGGCCAGCAGAGAGAGCGAGAGCGGGAATTCCTCCGGCAGGAAATTGCAGGAGGTTTTGACGCAGCGCTCCGACCCGATATCCAGCGGATTCAAGGCAAGCTCCATGTCGTGCACGGCGAGGATCACGAGCGTGCCTCCCTCGGCCAGCAGGCCAAGGCATTGTCTGAGAGTCTCCGGCGTGCCGACCGTGTCGAAGACCGCCGAGCAGCCTCCGCCGCAGGCCTCTCGAATCGCGGCCGAGGGATCGCCGTCGCCGGCCTTTATCGCCAGCGACGCGCCGCAGGCCCTTGCGATATCGAGCGCAACGTTGTAAGTGTCGACGACACAGGCTTTGCTCGCGCCCATCGCGCGCGAGGCCTGCATGATGGCGTTTCCTATCGGCCCGGCCCCGTACACCGCGACAGACGATCCGGGCGCCACGCCCGCGATATTCGCCGCGTGCACGCCCACGCCGACGACATCGAGCAGGGCGGCCTCCTCGAAGCTCATATCATCGGGCATCTCGAAGCACAGGCTTCCCCACGCCAGGCACTTTTCGGCCATCCCGCCGGGATAGTAATCACGCTGTCCCCAACCCGCTCCGTGGCCGAGGTGCATGGTGTTTTTGCACAGGTGTTCGGCCCCTCGCCTGCAGTCTTTGCATTCTCCACAGGTTTTGAACGACATGACCGCAACGCGCTTTCCGAGCAGATGCGGGTAATTGCCGGCCTCGACAACCCTGCCCGCGAACTCGTGGCCGAGCACGATATTGGGCGGGTTCGGGCGCACCTTTCCCAATGTGTGCAGCGCCCACGGGTTCTCGCCGTGATAGTACCGGAGGTCGCTTCCGCAAATCCCGCAGGCTGCGACCTGCACGATGACCTGGTCGGCCGCAGGCTCAAACTCGTGAATCCGCTCGAGTCCAAAATCCAGCGGCTCGCGCAGCAGCGCCGCCGCCATGGTTTTCCCTTCCGATGCGTTTCGGGCCATTCCTACACTCCCATCGCCAGAAAGCCGCCGTCGACGATTATCGCCTGGCCGGTCATGAAGTCCGACGCCGGCGACGCGAGATAGACGGCGGCGCCGACGAGCTCTTCCACGTTGCCGATGCGGCCCATCGGCGTGCGAGAGACGAACATGTCGTGCCGCTCCTTGATGTCGAGCAGGTGCGCGTTGAGCGGCGTGCGGAAGACGCCCGGCGCGATTGCATTGACGTTGATGCCGTGCATGGCCCATTCGCGCCCGAGCGCGCGCGTCAAGGAGAGGACGCCCCCTTTGCTCGCGCAATAGGCGGCGACCTCGTTCAGGCCTGCGTACGAGGCCAGCGACGCAATGTTGATGATCTTGCCGCCGCTTTTTCGCTCTGCCATGATCTTTGCGGCGGCCCTGCACGCGAAAAAGAGCCCCTTGAGGTTAGTGTCGACAACGCGGTCCCACTCTTCCTCGGTGAGCTGCATCGAGGGCTTTTTCAGGGTTGCGCCCGCCGAATTTACGAGGATATCGAGCGAGCCGCATTGCTCCGCGATCTTTTTCAGGACGCCCTCGGTCGCCGCGCAGTCGAGCACGTCGACGTTGTGAATGGGCGGTTTTTTGCCCGACAGCTTTTCGATTTCGGCCGCGGTTTCCTTGACTTTCTCGGTGCTGCGCGAGATCGGCGCGACCGCGGCGCCCGAACGCGCGAGCCCGAGCGCGATGGCCCTGCCGATGCCGCTGGTGCCTCCAAGCACGACGGCGACCTTGCCGTCGAGTCCGAATTTTTCCTCAAGGAAATCGGCCAATATCTCTCCCCCTCAAAGATGTCGCCCGGCTTGTGGCCGGGCAAAGCGGCTTATCGGGCTGCTTATGAGCTTGGGGCCGATCAGCGAGCTTTCTCTGCCGATTCAGCCGAAGCTCGGGTCGACCCGCACCTGCATCTTCCTGTTTTTTCCGGCGAGCGCCCAGAAGTAGTAGAGCCTCGAATTCGGGGTCGCGGCGACCGGATGATAGCCCCTCGGCAGCACGCAGAGGTCGCCGTCGTGCACGGTGTGGGTTTCATCGATGCGCCCGTCGTCCGTGTAGATGCGCTGTATGCCGAAGCCGCCCGGATTTTCGAGCTTGTAATAATAGACTTCTTCGAGCTTGGCCTCGTTCGGCGGCGCATTCTTTTCGTGACGATGCGGCGGATAGCTCGACCACTTGCCGGCCTGATTTATCGTTTCGCCGACGAGCAGCCTTTCCGCATCGAAATCCTCGCCGAGGATCGTTCTCACCCGGCGCTCGTATTCGCCTTCCCCGACTACTCGCTCGACGACGGCCGGGGGATCGATCTGCTCGATGACGAGTCTGCGCGAGCGCGAAGGCGCGCTCGAGACCACGGCCTCGGCGCGGGATCGAGCCGTTAGTGTGAGGTGGTCGACGCCGCGCGCATAGATCGCCGCGGGCTGTTCATCGAAGATGTTTTTGCGCGGCCCGACGGCCAGCTTGCGGCCTGCGGCCTCGACGGCCAATCTTCCGCCAAGCAGCGTAATGACGATTTCGCGTCCCCCGCCGGACAGTCTGACGGATTCGCCGCGGTTCAGCCTGACGGTTCCGAACTCGATCAGGCGAAGGCTCGCGTTGTCGGGCGAGACGATGCGGCGGTATCCCGGCCCCGGCCGCGGCGTATACTTGAGGCCCGCCTTTTTCACGTTACGCGACGTCTTTCTATGGTTGGCTTCCCTGCATCTGTTTCATCATGTTTATCGTGCCCTCGGTCATGTCCATTACCTGGACGCCCTCGGGCGGCGTGAATTCGAACTCCGAGTCGTCGATCTCGACATTTATTCTGAAGTTCGAATAAATCTGATCCATCATGGTCGATCCGTCTTCGGCCAGCATGGTCACCTTGGCCGGGAGCCCGGTGTCGGTGTCGATCCAAAAAATGATTTTGTTCGGGAGCATCTGAGGTGTGGGCTGGCCGGGCGGCATCTTTCCGCTCAGGTCGGGCTTGGCCTCGAATACATACACCTGACCGCCATCTACTTTCTTTTTCTCGATGTACTTGATGCCGTCCTTAGGAAAGTCCTGGAAAGGCTTAGTGATGTCGCCCTGACTGGCCGCGGCGCTCTGCTGAGGGATTTCGCTCTTGATTCTGGTCATATCCATCTTCGTGACCATTTTCATCACGGGCATGTAAGTCCATACGATGTCGCCGGATTTGAATATCTCCTGTGTCATTCCTCCCATCATGTCGGACGTGTTTTTCATATGCATTTTGCCCGGCATTTTGAATGCCATTTCGCTGTTGGTAATCGTCGGCTGCCCCATCATCCGCATTTCCATTCTCAAATCAACCCTATAGCTGGTGATAGCCGCTGTCTTGCTCGCGACCTCCTCCAGCATCTTCCGGGTTGTCTCATCAGGCTGCGCAAGCGCGATGCTTGAACAAATAAACACTAACGCAACCGCTGCACCTATCTCTTGGGTCTTCATGTCGGCCTCCTGTCGAGTATTGTCCCGGACAATCCACGCGGCGATTCCGCCCGATCCAGTCGGCGGCATTTTACAATATTTCACCCAAAATGACAAACGATTGCAGTAATCGGGATCATTTGCAATTTATCGCCGAATGTGATAATCTTTGTGGTAGTTTGGGTTTTGGAGCGACGAATCAGGGTGGGGAGCGCGCCTCTGTCGCCCGTTTTATATTATCGGGACCCGCATCGCGGCGGAACGGCCGAAGCTGGGCCGTGCGACAGGTCGACAGGTAAAGATGCGGGAGCCGGTTTTTCCCCGGGAGTGTGACAAAACGAATCGGGCCGCGCGTGGGAGAAATGGCCAGGTTGCACAAGCAGTTCACGATCGGGACGGGAAAGAGCGTATGCCTTCTCGTTCACGGCATCGCCGGTTCTCCTGCCCAAATGCGGTACCTTGCGGACAATCTCGCGGCGGCGGGCCTGAAAGCCAGGGGCCTCCTGCTACCGGGACACGGCGCGAGTCCGGAAGACCTCGATGGAGTGTTATGGCAGGATTGGTACGAACATCTCCACGGGGAGTATCTGGCGCTCAAGCAGGAGCATGATGAGGTATGCCTCATCGGTTTTTCCATAGGGGCCGCCCTCTGTGCCCACTATGCGGCCCATAACCGCATAGACCGGCTTGTACTACTAAACGTTCCGCTCTGCCCGCTGAACGGCAAGTACCCGACGGGGTTGATGCTGAGGGTCTACGGCACATTTTTCAGGACGGTCAAAGGGAGGGCCGAGCGGCTTATCGGCGCCGACGGTGAGCCTTTCAGTTTCGTGTACGACTGGGTGCCGACCGCCATCCTTCACACCATGTCCGAACTTATTGACATTGTGAGGGACAATCTGCATAGAATACGTGCGCCCGTACTGATCATCCAATCGAAGAGCGACAAAGTATCCGGCGGCATGAGCGGGCCCCTCGTTTTCGACGGCGTGAGTTCCAGCGAAAAGCGGCTTGTCATGTTCGATGAAACCGGACACAGTATTATGGTGGGACCGAATGAGAAGGCGGTCTCGGAAGAAGTCATCGGCTTTCTCAATGGAGGAATAAACCGGCCGTGAGTTTCTTGTTTCCGAAAAGATCAATTGCGCTCGCGGTCGTGTGCGCGGCCGCGGTTGCCGCGCTCGCTTTTTCGCCCCGGACATCGCGCGCCGCCGACGCTGACGCCGCACCGTTTACCGATGATGGCGGCGGGATGGCGGACGGCCCCGACGACAGGGTGGTGGCGGTTCTTTTCTCGGTCTGGCAGACTGAGAACTCGCGCAAGCAGTTCCGCGACGTTCCCAACATAGATCTTCTGGATGTCAACGGCGAGCCCATGATAATGCACGTCTACAAGGCTCTGTGCCGCTCGAAGTACATACAGAAAATAATCGTCGTGGCCGCGCCCGAAGTCGAGGAGGCGCTCGGGCTGAAGGACGACCCGAAAGCGTCTTTTCTGTTGGACGAGGGCGACGCGGCCGAAAACGCGCAGCTCGGCATCGATCAGATCGCCGAGGGCGACCTTATCATGTTTGTGCCTTCCGATCTGGTGCTGATCACACCGCGGGGGATCGACGATCTGCTCGAGCGCGTGCTCGGCGAAAAAGACGTCGACATATTTTTCCCGATCATAAGCCGGGAGGCCTGCGAGGAAAAGTATCCCGAGGAAAGGCGGACGTATGCGCGGTTCAAGGAAGGGCAATACACGGGAGCGCACGTCGAGTTCTTGCGGCCCGGCCTTTTCCTCGACAATGCCGACCGCGTTCAGGCGCAGAAAGATAACCTCTACAACGTGTATCATATGAGGAAGGACACGCTTGGAATAGTGAGGTTTCTCGGTATCAAGCTTACGGTGAAATACATATTCGGCGCTCTTTCCCCCAGCGACGTCGAAGAGCACGTCTCCGACAAATACCACGTCACGGCAAAGGCTCTGTACTGGGACGATCCGGATCTTTCGACAGATCTCAGCGAGCCGAAAGACATACAAATGATCCAGCGCGTGCTGAAGCAACGAGAGTCCCGCCGCTCGGAAATACGGCCCGCAGACGGCAGCGCGGATGCAGAGATGGACATCGAGAGCGGCGTTTGAGTCTATTAAGACATCAGAACCGGAATCCGGGCGATGGCGGCCCGACCGACCCACGGCAGGAATCTTGGAACAGGAGGATAAGAGATGCAGGTTGACCGCATGGTCGCATATCTGAAGGCCAGAGGGCTGTCGTACGTGCTTCCCGCACTTTCCGGAAACACAAGGCTGCTCGGGGCGTTGATCGACAAGCTGAAAGAGGGCGCTAAGGCCAAGAGCCTGGCAAATCTCAGCACGCAAGACCCGGAGAAGATAAAAATAGCGGCCGACGGCATGGAAATGTTTTTCACGATGGTCAAGCGCGATCTGCCCCGCCTGTCGCCCAACACCCAGCGTAAGCTCGCCTTCAACATGTTTTTCAACCACCTTACGCTTGGCCAGGAGACGCGCGACAAGTACAGCGAAAAGTATGGCGCGCCGCCGCCCTTTCTCCTGCTCATAAGCCCGAGCATGAAATGCGACCTTAGCTGCTTCGGCTGTTACGCCGGTGAATATGACAAGTCCAAGGAACTTACGCGGGAGGAAGTCAGCGACGTTATCAGGCAGGCGAAAGAGGAAATGGGCATCTACTTCATAACCATTTCCGGAGGCGAGCCGACGTGTTGGCCTCACTTGTTTGACGTTATGGAGGAGCACGACGACGTCTTCTTCCAGGTGTACACTCACGGGATGAACATAGACGACGCCATGGCCAAGAGGATGGCCGAACTCGGCAACATACAGCCGGCGATAAGCATCGAGGGCGGCCCGCGCGAAACGAACGAACGGCGCGGCCCGGGCGCTTACGACAAAATAATGGCGACGATGGACCGGCTGAGCCGGGAGGGGGTGCTGTTCGGCATTTCCGTCACGCACACAACGAAAAACCACCATGCCGTTACGAGCGACGAGTTCGTCGACGAGATCGTAAGTCACGGGGCCTCCTTCGGCTGGTATTTCCAGTATATACCTACGGGAACGAGTCCCGACCTCTCGCTCATGCCGTCGGCCGAGCAGAGGATAGAAAGATTCGACGCCATAAAGAGATTCAGGACAACGCGGCCCATCGTTATTTATGATTTCTGGAACGACGGAGAGGCCACCGAAGGATGCCTGGCATGGGGCCGAAAGTACTTGCACGTGACGGCCACGGGCCTGGTCGAGCCCTGCGTGTTTATTCATATGGCCAAAGACAGCATCCGCGAAAAGTCACTCGTCGAGATCGTGAACTCTCCCTGTTTCAAAGAGGCGAGGTCGCTCCAGCCTTTCAACGACGATCACCGCCGGCCTTGCTGCATCATCGATAATACAGAGGCCTTGCCTTACCTCTGTGAGAAATACGGAATGGTCCCCACGCACAAGGGTGGGGAAAAGATCGTGACCGACTTTCACGACATGCTGACCCGGAATTCCGAGGCGTACAGGTTGCAGCTCGAGGGCAATCGCGCCGAGACCGAGGCGGGCGCGGGCTCCGCGACGTGACCGCATCATCGCCGGGGCGGGCACGGAAAGTGAACCTGCAAGGCCGCATGCAAAAGATCGTATTCGCAAGACCGAGGCGGAGCGAAGCTGCTCCGCCCTTCTTTTCGGAACGCGAAGCATGATTGAACACCTGCTTTATTTCTACCTCAAAACCGTTCTTGCGCATTCGTGGAAAGAGCTGATGTCGGCCACCCGCGAGCCTGCGAAGATGCAGGAGTTGCGCCTGCTCGACATCGTGTCGCGCAACGCCGGGACGCAGTTTGGGAAAGAGCACGGTTTTCCCGATATCCGCTCGCTCGACGAGTTCCGGCGACGGGTTCCCGTTCACGGATACGAGGAGTTCGAGCCCTACATCAACCGCATGCTCTTCGGCGACAAGAACGTGCTGACCGCCGAGGATCCCGTCATGTTCGGCCGCACGAGCGGCACCACCGGCCGACCCAAGTTTATTCCCATCACGCCCTCGTTTTACGAGGAATTCTCTAAAATGCAGAAAATGTGGCAGCGCAAGATGATCGCCGACCACAGGGGAATGCTCCGGGGAAAGATCCTCTCGGTGATGTCGCCCGAGGTCGACGGATACACCGAGTGCGGGATCCCATACGGCGCCATGAGCGGGCACTCTTACCGGCTTCAGTATCCGCTGGCCCAGAAGCGCTACTCGGTTCCATACGAGGTCACCTGCGTGAAGGATTTCGAGGCGAGGTACTACCTTGCGCTGCGAATGGCCGTCGAGCACGACGTGACCGCTATTGCCGCTATGAACCCCAGCACGATACTCCTTCTGATGAAGAAGCTGACGGCGCACGCAGACGATCTGGCGCGCGACGTCCGGGACGGCGTCGTCAGCCGGAAATTCAACGTTCCTCCGGACCTGCGGCGGCGGCTTGGGGAGAGCCTGCGTCCGAACCCCAAAAGGGCCGCCGAGATTGAAAAGCTGGCCGAAGGCGACGGCGTGATTCGCGGGACGGACGTCTGGGAGAACCTTTCGATAGTCGTCACGTGGCAGGGCGGCTCGGCCGGATTCTTCCTCAGGCAGTTCCCGGAATATTTTCCTGGAGTTCCGCTTCGAGACATGGGGCTGATAGCCACCGAAGGCTATTTTTCAATTCCGCAGCGCTCGAATACTCCGGAGGGACTGCTCGCGATCACCGGCCATTTCTTCGAATTCTTTCCGGTCGCGCCCGACGGAGGCCGAACCGATACATCCCTCGGCTGCGAGGAGCTGGAAAAGGGGAAGGAATACTATATTGCCGCGACCACTTCGGGAGGCCTGTACCGATACGATATCGGCGACGTTGTCGAGGTCACGGATTATTACAACAAGACGCCGATGATAGTCTTCAAGCAAAAGGGCGGGAACACGATCTCCATTACGGGCGAGAAGGTGACGGAAATCCAGGTGACAGATGCAATGCGTGCCGCCGCATCCGCGCCCGCCGTTGCCGTCGAGGGATTCATGCTTACGCTGAAGCTGGGCGACCCGCCCTCGTATGTTCTCGCCGTCGAGACGGCCGAGCGCGATGTGCGCGTGCTGTCCGATCTTCTGCAGAGATTCGAAAACGAACTGCGCCTGCGCAACCTCGAGTATGTGGCGAAGCGCGATTCGCAGCGCCTCGGCGAGCCGGTGTTATTAGTCATGAAAAACGGTTTTTTCGAGGAGCGCCGTAAGGAGCGCGCGAGGCTGGGAGCTCCCGACGGACAATACAAGGTTCCGCATGTGATTCCGGATCCCGGCTGTCTCGAAGGAACCAGCCCCGAGGTCGAGATCGACATGCCCGCCGGGGCCGCGCATGACGGGGGGCCGAGTTCATGAACCCCGTGCTCGAACAGATCGGCTTCATGAACAAAATCGTCGGCCTGCGAAATTTGATGGGCGCGCGCAAGAAGCATTCGTTGGGGCTCAAGTACATAAGGGGCTATGTCGCCACAAGGTGCCTGTGGACATTGACGAACGCGGGATTTCTGGACGAATTGCTGGAAAAAGGCTCCGTCGAAGTCCCGGACTTCGCACAGAGAAATGCCCTCGACGCACATGTTCTGGAGCCGGTCTGCGAATATCTGGACGGGATTAAGATTCTCAATTACGAAAACGGCCGATGCTCGCTCGAGCAGATGGGCGCGACGCTGCTCAAGGAGCCGCGTGGACTCTTCGATCTGCTCTACGGATACGAGCCCGTTTTTCATGAACTCGACGAGATGTTGCGGTCGGAGAAAAAGTCCGGCCGCGACGTGAAACGCCGCAGTGAGGCCGTCGCCAGGGGCAGCGGCAGGCTCGGGCGGCAGCTTCCGTTTTTTGCGGTCCGCGAACTCGTCCGCTTGCACCAATTCACGCGCATTCTCGACCTCGGCTGCGGCGATCTGGAGTTCATCTTCATGCTGTGCGAGATGCCCGATATCACCTGCTTCGGCATCGATAACGACGCCGAGACCGTTGAATACGCCGAGCGGCGACTGAACGATTCACAGCACGCGGGTCGAGTCACGGTTTCACTCGGCGACATGTTCGAGGCGCAATCCCTCGCCGAAAGGTTTCCCGACATCGATGCAATAACCGCGATAGACGTGTTTCACGAATACCTGAGCGAGGGGACAGACAAGATCGTGAGACTCTTGAAAGACCTGAAAACTCATTTTCCGAACGCGTGCCTCGTTGCGGCGGAGTTTTTCAAGATTCCGAGGCAATGGCTCAGAAGAATCCCCACGGCTACGCTCGAGCATCACCTCTGCCACTCGCTGACGAATCAGGAAATTCTCCCGATCGCTCAGTGGCTGGAGGTCTTCGAAAAGGGCGGTTATGAGATCGTGGAGAAGAAACTGCTGCACGCTGTTGGACACGCATATTTCGTTTTGAAATGATTGGAAGAAAGTCATGAGTAAAGTTGCGATATATGACGCCACGTACGAGAGCGCGGCCGAAGTCGTCGAGCACGCCTTCAGGGAGTTCGGGGTCGACGTCGAAAACAAGAGGGTCATCATCAAGCCTAACCTGATCGGCCCGTTCGCGGTGAAGCGCGCTATTACGACCAATCCGGCCATTGTTGCGGCCGTCATGAAGGCGGTCGAGGCCCGCGGGCCCGCCGGAATCATCGTCGGTGACAACCCGGGAGTGCGCGGCTACGGCGCGAACAGGATCTGCGCCAAAAAGAGCGGCATCCTCGAGGTCTGCGACGGCCATTACGTGAATCTCAGCGAGGAGGGCAAGTCTGTTTCCATAAACTCGCGCTTCACGCCCAGGGCCACGATTTCGCGTTCATTTCTCGAGACCGATTTCTACATAACTCTGCCGAAGTTCAAGACGCACATGCTGACCATAATCACCGGTGCCGTAAAGAACAGCTACGGGATGCTCGTCGGAGGGCAGAAGGCGGCTATCCACAGGCTGGCCATGTCGTGCGAGAGCTTCTCCGAGGCGCTCATCGACGTGTACCAGATTCGCAAGCCCGATTTCGTCGTCATGGACGCGATTATCGGAATGGAAGGCAGGGGCCCCTCGTCCGAAGACCTGCGCGACATCGGGAAGATCATTGTCGCCGACAACGCGGTCGAGTGCGATGTCGTCATGGCGACCATGATGGGCCTTAGCCCCTCATACGTTCCGATGCTGCGCATCGCGGCCGAGCGCGGGCTCGGCGCCCTCACCCTCAAGGAGATCGAAACGGTCGGGCCGGTGGAGCCGATCGAGAGCTTTAAGCTGCCGTCGAAATTGATGAGCGGTCCGTTCGGGCACATGTCATGGCGTCTGCTCGCGCAGCTCATGATAAGCCGCCCCGTGCCCATGGAAGAGAAGTGCACCAAGTGCGCCGTTTGCGAAGAGCACTGTCCCGTCGGAGCCATAAAGCTGAATCCGTATCCCGTGGTCAATCCGGAAAAGTGTATCTCCTGCTTCTGCTGCATGGAGCTTTGTCCGCAGAGCGCGCTCGAGGTCACAAAGAAAGTGAAGCGCTATCGCGGGCGATTTAAATACTGAGACCGAAGCCCCCGATTCCTCGAGGAAGAACCCGATATCTCCCCGTCTTTTCGAGGAAGACCCGCACATGACCGGCACACCGCCAGAAAACCCGAGCGCCGATGTCGGAGAGTACACGTCGGCCGACGGCCTCAAGCTGCGCTACCGCCACTGGCCGGCCGCGTCCGGCTCCAACGCGCTCGTGTATCTGCACGGAATCGAGAGCCATTCGGAATGGTTTTCCGAATGCGCCCGGCAGATCGCCGGAGCGGGTTCGGCCGTATACGCGCCTGACCGCAGGGGTTCAGGAATGAACGAGGCCGAGAGGGGACACTGCCGCGACTACTCGCAGCTCATCGACGACGTCGTCCAATTCGCGGAATCGATAAAAAGCTCGCACCGACGGCTGCACGTCGCGGCCCTGTCCTGGGGCGGGAAGCTTGCCGTTGCGGCCGACATGCTCCACCCGGGGATATTTTCGACCATGACGCTGATTGCTCCCGGCATTTTCCCGCGCGTCATGCCCGCGATCGGCGAAAGGGCGGCAATCGCCTTCAACGCCCTCTTCAGGCCCGGGGCGCTGCACTCCATCCCCATAAAGGATGAGATGTTCACGTCCGCGCCCGGATACCTGCAATATATCGCCGACGACCCATTGCGCCTGCGCAGGGTGACCGCGCGCTTTTATCTCGAAAGCGTCAGGCTCGACAGATTTCTGAAGAGGAATCGCCGCCTGTGGACCGCGCCCACGCAGCTGCTTCTTGCCGAGTTCGACGACATCGTGGACAACCGGCGCCTTTGCGAGATGTTTGAAAGTTTGAGTCTGCAGACCAAAAAGGTTAGAATATATACAGGATGCAAACATTCACTCCAATTTGAGAAGCCGGAAAGAGTCGCAAAGGATATCCTGAGCTGGATGCGGCCCGGCGGCGATCCGCCGACTTAGCGCCGCCCGGCGTGCCCGATGCTGCAATACGTCATATATCTCGGAGCCGTGTTTCTGGCCACCATATTTCCTCTCGGGGGCCTTTACTGGATAGCGCGCCGCATCGCCTATTTACACTACTTCTTCGATGCCAGGGGGCGCGCGGCGGTCGAGGCGAATCTGCGTGTGATAACCGGCGACAAGCTCGATGAAAAGGCCCTCAAGAAGGCAGTCAAGGAGACCTTCTACAATTTCAGCCTCTACCTCTCTGAATTCTTTCGAACAAAGAGGATGGACAAGGAATACTTCGACACTCACGTCGAAATCGTCGGGGCCGAGAACGTGGACGCCGCGCTCGAACACGGGAAAGGCGTCGTCGTTGTGTCGGCGCATTTCGGCAATTGGGAACTCGGGCTCCACTATTTCTGTACGAGAGGGTATCCCTCCTATGTGATCGTGGCCCCGCACAAAAATAAAAGGGTCAACGATCTGTTCCTCAATCCCCGCATCGCTGCGGGTGCGCGCCCGATCCCGACCAAGAACGCGAAAGAGGGCGGTTACCAGGCGCTTCGCGAAAACGGGATACTGATTCTCATGGCCGACCGGGTCACCACAAAAGGCGGGGTCGAGAGGACGTTCTTCGGCCGCAAGGCGGTATTCCCCAAGGGGCCGGCCAAGTTCGCCGTCGGCGCGCGCGCTCCCCTCGTCCCGGCTTACATAATTCGTCGCCCCGGAAATACTTTTACCCTTACCTTCGACGAGCCGATCTACACCGACGATATGCGAGACGACGACGAATCGGTCGGACGCCTCATGGACCGCTATATCCGCCGGTTCGAGTCGTACATAAGCCTCGACCCGGCCCAATACAGCGTTTTCTTTGAGATATGGAAAGATGCGGATAGTCCGGTTTGAAGCGTTCAGAATAAAGATTCCGTTCCGGCGGAAATACGTTCATGCTGAGGCCGAACGCGAGCAGGGCGAAAACGTCATTGTGCGCCTGCGGTCCGACGGAGCCGTCACCGGCGTCGGCGAGACGATCGCCCGCGAGTATCTCACCGGAGAGAGCACCGATTCGGTCATGGATTCTCTGCTCGACACGTTCGCTCCCCGAATCGTCGGGCAGAGGTTCGCCGACTTCGAGCGCGTGCTCGGATTCTTATCCGATGCGACCTCGACGGCCCACGAGAGATCGGTCGGGGCCGCCTTTTGCGCGGTCGACCTCGCGATGATAGATATAGCCGGCAAGTATTTTATGCGGCCCGCTTCGGACTTTGCCGGAGGACTGAAGCGCAGAAAGATAAACTACACCGGCCCGGTCTCGGGCGAAGCGCGTCTCTCGACCGCGAAGACCGCGGTCAAGCTCAGGCTGGCCCGTTTTTCGCACGTCAAGGTGAAAGTCGGCATCGGGGACGACGAGGCGCGCCTGGCGCTCGTGAGAAGGATAATGGGCAAAAAGGCCGATATCCGCGTAGACGCCAATTGCGCGTGGATGCCCGAGCAGGCGGTCAAAGAGATTGAAAAGCTCAAGCGATTCGGCATTTCATCGGTCGAGCAGCCCGTCGAACGCAGAGACTTCGAGGGGATGCGCTACGTGCGCAAACGCTGCGATACGCCTATTATGGCCGACGAATCGGCATGCACTCCCAGCGACGCGCAACTGCTGGCGCAGATGGAGGCATGCGACATCATCAATGTGCGGCTGGCCAAATGCGGGGGTATCACCGGCTCGGCAAAGATGATCGAGGTCGCAAAAGAGAACTCGCTCGGATACCAGCTCGGATGCCTCGTGGGCGAAACGTCGATACTCGGCGCGGCCGGACGCCACTTCGCCATGGCAACGCCTGATCTGCTCCACGTCGAGGGTTCCTACAACAGGCACCTGCTCGAAAAAGACATCGCCTATCCCCGCATGGGCTTCGGCTTCAATGGATCCGCCGCGCCGCTGGACGGCTACGGGTTGGGCGTGCGGCTGGACGAGGCCGCCCTGACCGAATGCATGCTCGAGCGGCGCAGTCTCGGCGAGTAGTATTTCGTGCGAGCGGCTTGCCGGCGGTTTCGAAACCTCCGGCTTTCTTTCAATCAATGCACCTTCCGGTCCTGGCCTTCCCAGTGGGGGTCGCGCAGCACCTTCTTCAGCACTTTTCCGCTGAGGTTGCGCGGCAGCGTGTCCGTGAACTCGACCGAGCGCGGCCGCTTGTAACCGGCCAGGCGTCCGCGCGTGAACTCGATTATCTCGTCATCGGTCGCCTCCCGGCCGTCCCTCAGCACGATGATTGCGTGAACCGATTCGCCCCATTGCCCGTCCGGGACCCCTATAACGGCGGCGTCGGCGACGGCCGGATGCATGTAGAGCACCTCCTCGACCTCACGCGAATATATATTTTCGCCGCCTGAGATGATCATGTCCTTGACGCGATCGAGGATATAGACGTAACCGTCCTCGTCCACGGTGCCGAGGTCGCCGGTGTGCAGCCAGCCGCCTCGAAGGGTCTGCTCGGTAGCCTCCGGCATTTTCCAGTAGCCCTTCATCACGTTCGCGCCCCTGCCGATAACCTCGCCTATCTGGCCCGGTTCGACGTCGGCGCCTTCTTCGTCGACCACGCGGACCTCGGTGCCGAACACCTCGCGCCCGGCAGAGCCCAGCCGCTTGAGCTGCTCGGGCGTGCCTTCGAGCAGGTGATCTTCGGCCCTCAGAACGCACAGCACGGCCGAGCTTTCGGTCTGCCCGTAGCCCTGTATGAAATCACACTGGAATATCTCCATCGCCCTGCGGAGAACCTCGACCGGCATCGGGGACGCGCCGTAGACAATGCCGCGAATGTTGCTGAAGTCCCTCTCCTCTATGTCGGGCATCTGCAGCAGGAAATTTATCATTACGGGTATCAGGAGCACGACGGTCACGACGCCGCCCTCCATATCGTCGAGGATCGCCACGGGATTGAAATCGCGGTGGAGCAGGATGGGCCCGCCCTGCAGTATAGTGGAAAGCGACGTCATGCCGGCGGCCATGTGGTAGAGCGGCGCGACCATGAGTATGCAGTCGTCGGGCTGAAATTGCATTCCGAGCGAGCAGCCCACGGAGTTCGTCATGAGGTTCCGATGCGTCAGCATCGCGCCCTTGGGCAGACCGGTCGTGCCGCTGGTGTACATCTGCAGCACGACGTCGTCCTCGTGCTGCTCGATGTCGGGTGCCTCCGGCGATGCGGCCGCCAACAGGTCGTCGTAGCTTTTCATGCCCTCCGGCGTCTTGCCGATTACGACGAAATGTTCAGCGAATGTGAGGTCCGCCCGTATTTCCTCGAGAGTCCCAAGAAACTCGTCGGAAACGATGACAATCTTCGCCTCTGAGTTCTCGATCACATACTGCAGCTCGCGCGGCGTGAGCCTGTAATTGATTGCCGTGCATATTGTCGCGCTCCGGGCGCAGCCGAAGTAGGTCTCGAGATATTCGACGCAATTCTTTGAGAGGATCGCCACATGGTCGCCGCGTTTCGCCCCAAGGTCGATCAGGGCATTGGCGAGTCGGCTGACGCGTTCATCGAGCTCGGACCAGGTGAGACTGTCGCCCTCGAAAATGACGGCGGCCTTTTGGGGAAGCAGTTTGCGGTTTCGTCGAATCAGATCTCCGAGAAGCATCGGGGGCCCTCCTGGTTGCAACAGCGCCGGGCGGACTTTCTCAGTCCGAAAAAGCCTGCAACGAAAGTCTGATTATAATTAGCACGCGGGCTCTCTGTCAATAGAGCCGGGCGGCGGATGCGACCATTGACGCCGCGACCCTATTTTGATATGATTAATTGGTCACCTCTTAAAACGGAAGGACAAAATGAGCAAGAGCCTTAGCTTCGACGTTCTCATTTTCGAGAAACTGAGCATGATTCCCTCATATGTCGATGTCGAAGTCGTTCTCGAGGACCTCATGTATATAGACGAGCACATGAAAGCCAGCGTTCCTTCGGAGGAGCGGCTGCGTATTCTGGCGAGCGGACTTTATCGCAGACGCTTTTTTGACTGCGGCGAGGAATGCATGGAGATGGCGCGGACGTTCCTTCGCCTCAAGGATCTCTACCGGCTGGACTCCATGAGGAAGATGTACGATTTCATCAACAACTATAAGCTATACGTGCTCGACCGACAGCACGCGGACGAGCAACACCTGTAGTGTCGCTCAGTGCCGCTGCAGCGGGATTCAAAGGCGAATTATGGATTATAGGGCGATGGCTTCGGCGTTTGCGGTCGTTTTCCTGGCAGAGCTGGGAGACAAGACGCAGCTCGCGACCCTGGGACTCGCCGCCGAGAGCAAGGCGCTCATCTCAGTTTTTATTGGAGCGGCTGCGGCGATGCTTCTGGCGACCGCCCTGGCGGTCCTGTTCGGAGGGGCGATAGCGGCGTACGTACCCACGAAGCTGGTGCACACCGTTGCCGGCGGCGTCTTTATTCTGATCGGTGCGTTGATGCTTTTCGGAAAGCTGTAGTCTTCAGCCGCAGAGAGCCAGCGGGCGGCTGAGGGTCTGTCGATTCGTCTGAGCGCGTTCCCCCCCGGGCCAACCCTCGATGTTACTTTCTCAACGCTTTCCCCTTTCCGTAGCGTGATTTAAGTCGATTGAGATTCTCTTGCGCCTCACTGTTCTCCGGGTCCAGCTCGAGCGCCCTTTCCCACGCGGTCTCCGCCTCGCTCCAGCGTTCGAGTTCCGCATAGGCGGAACCCAGCACGGTCCGTGCGTCTGTCGAGAGCGGATTCAGATCGGCGGCGGCGCGCGCCTCGGCGAGAGCGTCCTTCGGCGATTCCGTTCGCAAATATGCCCTCGCAAGCACAAGCCTCGTCTCGAAGACATCGGCCCCGGCCGCGACGGCCTTTTTCGCGTGCGCGAGGGCTTCCCGATTTCTGCCAGTCTTCAAGTACTGGTCCGCCAGTTGCGTGTTGGCGCGCAGGCTGTTCGGGTATCTTTCAACCGCGGCGGTCCATATGGTCAGCGGGTCGCGCCATTGCGCGTTTCTCCTCACGGTGAGCGTCGCGGATACGGCCAGTATCGCGACCAGACCCCAAGCGAGAGCTTTTTGCCGTCCGCTCCGCCCGCTCGCGGCGGCGCGATCGAGCATGTTTCCATAAAACGCTCCCGCGATAAATAGAACTCCCACAGCGGCGAGGTACAGCCTCTGCTCGTTGAGCACGAGCTTTAACGCGACGAGCGTCGAACTGGGGATCAGAGCCGCGATCAGCCACCAGATTCCGAACGGCACGACCGGCGCCGAGCGCGCAAGGAGAAGCGAACCGCCGAGCAGCGCGAGGACGCCCACGACCGAAGCCGCCGCCACCGGCTCGAGGAGCGAGTCGCACGCGGGTATCACATGATCGATGCTGAGGCCGGTCGGCAGCGCTATCATCCTGAGATAGATGAAGAGTACCTTTGCCTGCGTCAGCAGGTTTTCGCCCACTCCGCGGGCCTGCGCCGTATCGCCGACGATTCCCATGACTCGCACGACGAAGACAAGAAAGCCCAGCGTCAGCAAGGCGAATGGCAGAATATGCAGAAAGATTTCCCGGAGCTTTTTCGCGTCGAGTCGAAGTTGCAATCGAAAAAGCTCATAAATCACAAACAGGCCGGGCACGGCGACGGCTTCCTCTTTTGAAAGCAGCGCGCATAGGTATGCGGCGAGCGAGCACAAAAAGAATGCGGACCGCCGCCGGGTGTCGCCCGGATCGCGGCTGCGAGCATAGAGCAGGAAACAGGCGAGTGAAAACAATCCGACGAGCAATGTCGACCGTCCGGATATGTAGTTAACGGGCTGCGTGTTTATCGGGTGCGCGGCGAAAAGCAGCGCGACGGCCAGCGCGGCGTCCCCGCTGCGTTGAACCCCGAGCGCGCGCATCAGAACGAGCGCCACGGCCCACACGAGCAGCGTATTTGCGACGTGTATAGTCGCGTTGAGGAGATGATAACCCGCAGCGTTGTTGCCGCCAACGGCGTAATTCAGTGAGAATGATGCCATGGTGATCGGCCTGTAACCGCTCAGCGGGACGTTTCTTATGAGCTTTGGTGATGTAAAGAAATGCCCTATGCCCCCGAGGTCGTGCACGTATGCATTGTTCACTATGAGCAGGTCGTCGTCGTACTGAAACGAGTTCCCGAGGGTGTTCGCGTAGATCAGCGCGGGAAAAATCGCGAGAACGAAGAGGCGGCGCCGGCTTGTCTTTTCGGTAGTTCCGATCGGGTCGGCCATATCGGTTTCGTATTGTAGCACGCGCCCGGAAGCCCGTCAATCGGCGGACTCGCCCGCTGCCGTGGATTGACTTGCGGTCGTGTTTCCTATAGGCTTATCCCACTTATTCCGTGTTTTACGGACGCGGAGCCGGGCCGCAGGACGGGAGGGGATCGCCTGACAAAAAAGATATATTATGGCTGGTGGGTCGTGCTCGCCGCGTTCTGGACTCTCTTTGTCTGTTCGGGGATCGGCTTTTCCACTCTTGCGGTATTCATGACCTCAATAGAGATCGATATGGAGTGGAGCCGCAGGACAATTTCCAATGCCGGAGCCGTCTCCGCGCTGGCGGCGGGTTTTACCGCGCCTTTTGTCGGCTACATCATCGACCGATATGGGGTCCGGACGGCGATGATTCCCGGCGCGATAATCCTTTCATCCGCCTTTTTCATGCTTGGCCGCATCGCCACTCCGCATCAGCTTTATCTGTTCTATGTTCTGGTGGGAATCGGGATGGCGGCGACGACCGTTCTCCCCGCCCAGACTCTCGCATCGCGGTGGTTCGAAAAAAAGCGAGGGCGCGCGATGGGGATCATCGCCGTTGCAGCCGGTCTCGGTACGGTGGTGTGGATAC
>CBDUSG010000004.1:0-18899 GCA_965369575.1 uncultured bacterium
CGATAACCTGCGCTATCTCGGTCCCCTCGAGCTCGGCCGCGGTCTTGACGTTGTCGGGATTGTGCGGGCACGCCACGAGCGGCTCGATCGAGCCGAGATCGAGTTCGGTCACCTCGTCGTAGCGGGCGCCCCTGTCGGCCGACAGCCGCGTCCAGGCTTCCTCGCGACCGTTAAGGGAGAGGTACCTGCGCGTCACTTCGTCCGAGGGGAAGATGCACGCCGTTGCGCCGATGTCGACACCCATGTTGGCGATGGTCCCGCGAGCGGGCATGTCGAGATTTTTCACGCCGGGGCCGATGAACTCGATGATCTTGCCCACGCCGGCGTTGCATGTGTAGCGGCGCAGCAGCTCGAGGATGACGTCCTTGCCCGATACCCACGGTGCCAGCTTACCGGTGACGCGGATCGCCCAGACCTTCGGGTACTTCATGTAGAATGGCCGGCCGGCCATGGCCATGGCCACTTCCGCTCCCCCCGCTCCCACGGCGAGCATCGCCAGGCATCCGCCGGTGGTTGTGTGGCTGTCGGAGCCCAGCAGCGATTTGCCGGGCACGCCGAACCGCTCGCGGTGCACGTGGTGCGAGACGCCGTTGCCCGGCGGCGAAAGGTATACCCCGTATTTTGCCGCCATCGATTCGAGAAAACGGTGGTCGTCCGCGTTTTTGAAATCGGTCTGTATGATATTGTGGTCGATATAGCTCAGCGAAAGCTCGGTCCTGACGCGCGGTATGCCGAGCGATTCGAACTCGAGGTAGGCCATCGTGCCGGTTGAGTCCTGCGTAAGAGTCTGGTCGATGCGAATACCGATCTCCTCGCCGGGCGTCGGCTTCCCCTCCACAAGATGCTCCCTGATAAGTTTTTGAGCCAGGTTCTCGGCCATCATGCCTCCTTTCTATCGATGCGCGGCTTTCGAAAATCCGCATGCGCGCGGAAAGGTGAACCGCGCAACGAGCTTACTCAAATACTATAACATCGCGTGCGGCTTTTCGCTGTCGGCATTTGCGTTCCATCTCAACAGGCGATGTCCCGGATCACGCTCGGGCCCATGAGAAACGTGAATGAGAATCGGCGGTCATCGTGCGTCAGGCGGAGCAGGGCGACGCTACAGTCGAATCGGGAGCGGACGGTCGGCGCCGAAGCTCTCCGAGAGCAGGATGTTCAATTTTTTTCTGAGGATCCCGTACGAGTAATGCTTTTTTCCGAGATCGTAGTTGTGCTCGACAAGTTCTTCGGTCAGTCCGGGGTTGGCAAGAATCTGCCGGGTCAGTCGCAGCGAGCTGTCGGTGATGTAGTCGTCCAGCTCGATCACCTTGAAGCCTTTGGGCTTGATGTCGGATGCGTATACCGAATAGATGTTCACGGCGATCGGCCTCTTGAAATACAGCGTCTCGAGGAATGCGTTGCCGAACCCCTCGAACGTGGAGGGATAGGTGACGAGGTCGGCGTGAGGATAGACGTCCCATATCGTGTATATCTTCTTTCCGTCTTCTGTCGTTCCGCGTTTTTCGCCGATGGCCGCGGAGACGAACAGAGTGTTCACGTCGAACAGGGCGGAATATTCGCGCACGCGTTCCTGGTAGCCATGCCCTTCGTCGTCGGCGGCGTGCGAGACCACGAGCTTCGCCTTTTTGCCCAGGCGCCGGACGAGTTCGATCGAGGTTTCTATCCCTTTTCGCTTGACCACACGCGTGGGCTGCAATATCAGCAGCTCGTCCTCCTCGATGCCGAACGATTCCCTCACGTCGGCCGAGTACCCGTCGGGCGGTGGCGGCGGATTGTCGAAATCCATGACGTTGGGGATCAGCATCGACGAGACACCCGTCCTCAGCGCAAGCTGGTTGGCGGCCGAGCTGTTGATGACGACGTGATGAATGTTGGGCAGGTGCGGCGGGAACGCCATATTCAGGTAGTCCCACACGGCGTTTACGAGGAAGCGCTTGCGCTCCCAGAAAAAATCGTGGTGATGCGCGATGGCGGGTATCGCAGTCTCGGCGAGAACCTCGGTCAGCGCAATGCCCAAAGGTATGTTCAGTGGGATGGTAAGCACATTTTGCAGGATCAACAGGTCGATGTCGAAGGTCTTTATGAATTCATACACTTTTTCTTTGAGATATTGCTTTACTTCGTGGATACTGTTCGTCACCTCGGGCTTCCGGATGCGTGTATCGAAACAATAGGTGTATATCTCGCGAATTTCGGGATGCGTGAAATGGGCCTCCTCGACGAGCATCGATCTTTCCGGCGGAGTGTCCAGCTCTCCTCCGAAGTAGAAACACGTATGCCCCATTTGCTCGAGCACGTGCGCCCACTTGCCCATCTCGAGGGAAACGCCGTCCGTCCCGGCAAAGCGTGTCGAAATCGCTCCCAGATTCTTGGACTTTTTCCTCGCGCGCCTTTTCGCCACCTGACAATCCCTCCGGATGAGGACAGATAGAATATAATGGGCTGCCATCAAAAAAACTGTGTCGATTCTACTAGATTCCCCCGGCAATGTAAAGTCCGCCGCTCGGAGGCGAGAGCGACCGGCCGCGCGGCGGCGCGAGTATGGAAAACGCTGCCAATTATCTGGTATATTCGTGGTGGAGGCAAGCCAATAAAGCGTATCACGGGAATATGAGTCCATCGCAGTTTTAGCTTCGATGCGCGGCAATAGCACGGGGACGGCATACCATGGAAATAAGACTCGGCCGGGAACACGATCATGACGGTTGTGTCGAGCTCGACAGCCTCGTAATCGGAAGCGACGCGAGAAAGGAGTTTCTCCTCCTGGGGTTGCGTGAAAAAAGAATATACGTGGCGGCGCGCAAAGGACGCATTGTCGGGTTGATAACTTTCGAGCCCGACTTTTTCGGATGCCTCTACATATCGCTGCTGATGGTGCATCCGGATCGCAGGCGTAGAGGGATCGCCCGAGAGCTGATCGAGAAGGTATCCGCCCATTCGACCGACGGCCGGTTATTCAGCTCTACCGAAGAGGACAACGAAATCTCGCTGAAAATGCACGAAGCGCTCGGGTTTCGCCGCAGCGGCTACATCGAGAACCTTCCGCAGCCCAAGAGGGAAATAATACTCTTCAAAGAGCTGGACAGGGGAAGGAAAACCCTGCCATAGGCTTCTTGTTCAAGCAGAAAGCGCCGATCGCGTGCACAGGTGCAAAGGCGCTTGAGGGAAGGAGATCAATCGAACATTGAGATTTCGGTCGAGAGGGTTGGCTTGCTTGTGAATTTCAGGGCGATTTTGGCGCCGTAGCCTTTCTCATCGAGCGGATTTACCTGTTCGGAACGAACGACAACCGCTTCGCCGTTTAGCTGCGCCGCCGGTAACGAGGCCGCGTATGCCGACGGAATACCCATGTGGAATTCCATTTTTGTGCCCGTATCGATGGTTTCCATGCATGAAAAAAGAGCGCCCTCGGCCGAAACGTTCTTGGTTTGCGCGTATCGCTCGGTCATCTCTCCCGACGAGGAGGCAAAACGCACGAAGATGGGGTAATTGGCCGGAATTCTCGGGTATCCCCGCTTTTCAGGGCCGGTGTAACGCGGCGCCTTATCCGAGGACGAGTGCAGGGCCTCCATCTACCACACCTCCTTTTTTATCCGGGAGACTATCCTCATGAACTTGAACCAGTCCTTGATCCTTATCTTGGTGATCGAAAAACCGACAAGATGCGAGGACTCTTCCTCCTCGGCCGATTTCACCCACATCACACGCGCGCGAATCCTCACCGGCGCCGCATACTCGCTTTTAAGTTCGATGTCCGCGACGCTGCCTTCGTCAAAACTGCGGGATGTCCTCGCCTTCAGCCCCCGCAGGCTAAGATCCTCGACGGCGGCGCCTTCCTCGTGCTGCTCGCCGCAGCTGATTCTTACGGAGAAAAACGTCGGACAGTTATATCTTTCCGAATTTCGATGTGGCCCTTTTTTCCGCGTGGCGCCTGACATATCATATAATCGGAACCGAAGGCAATGTGCCGCTTCGCCCGTAGCGACCCTCAGTCGCAACCAGTCTTAATTAAAATATCATACCGGAGCGGAAAAGGCAAGTTCGGTCAGGTTTCCCGGGAGTTTCGCCAAAAATTGACAATGGAAATTCGTAAATGGTGTCGAAACTGATGGTTGTTTTTTTGAAAGAGTACGATCCATTTCGGCCTTCGCCCCGTTGGGGTTCCGGGCCGCACAGGGCGGATGTGTCTGGTCGTGATAAAAGGCTTCGGCGAGGAGCCGCTGATGCTTTTGACCAACCTTGCGCTCAAGCGAACTCGAAAATCGCTGTGGTTCATTGTGGGCAGTTACCTGACGCGCTGGCGGGTGGAGGACGCCATACGCTTCATCAAGCAGAGTCACCGACTGGTGGACATTCGCGTGCGGGGCTATCGGAGCCTCAAGAACCTTGTCGCACCGGTTCTTTGCGCGGCCTGCTTCGCGGCGGTTTGTTTGGGGGAAGGACTCAATCTGCGGGCGCTTACGCACAAAGTGATAAGGGCGGCCAAACGCATATTTGGCTCGCCCGACTTCCACTGCTGCGCCATCGCCGACGGCATCGCAGCCGCACCTCCAAAGGCCCCCTGTGCGTCTCTGCGCGCCCAACTCCAACAGATAACCGGCAATGGCTCTTCGATACCCTCTGAAAGAAAATGGGGAAACTCCACTCCGAGATGCTCTTTAAGCGGTCATCAATTTATGATATAATGGATTCGAATCGAGACTAATCCCAAGTATGGCAAGGAGTTGCGCAGGTGCATGACTACGACGATTCGGCCGAAATCCTCCTGACGGAAAATTCGCCCTTCGATCGGGTGAGCCGAATTCTTGTCGAAGCCGGAATCGACGACCCGGTGAGGGCGGAAAAGAACATCCAGCTCCTCGCAGGGCGCGGCGAGGGCTGCGACGCGTTTCGCAGGATTTTGCCACGCGTGCTCGAGTGCCTGCGCGAAGTGGCCGATCCGGACGCCGCGCTCAACAGCTGGGAGCGGCTGGTCGGAACGCTGCGCGACCGCAAAGCCCACTTCGAGCGGCTGATAGATAGCCCCGAAGCCCTCGAAACCCTTCTCAAGATTTTCGGCGCGAGCGAGTATCTGGCCGACATTCTGGTTCGATTCCCGCGACTCTTTCATGATACAGTCGAAAATGGGCAGTGGCACACGCCTGTCGACAAGGATTCGCTGCGCGCCGATCTGGACGCCCGCATGAACGACGGAGCGGATTTTGACTCCGGCCTGGCCATCCTTCGCGATTTCAAGCAGCGACACATGCTGGGAGTGGGCGCCAGAGACATATGCGGCGGGGCCGACGTCGAGCAGACCCTGAGCGAGATGACCTCGCTCACGGACGTCTGCGTCGAGGCCGCGCTGGAGATCGCTGAGGCGGAGGTCCGCGCGAGGTATGGCACACCGATGGATGAAAGCGATCCCGGCCGGGAAGCGACCGCCGTCGTCATCGCACTCGGCAAGCTGGGCGGCGGGGAGCTGAACTACAGCTCGGACATCGACCTGATGTTCATGTACTCGCACGAGGGCGAAACCCGGCCAAAAGACGGGAGACAGTCGGTGTCCAATCAGGAATATTTCGCGAAGCTCGCCGAAAAATGCATCGACCTCCTTGCCCGCCACACAGACCAGGGCCACCTGTTCCGGGTCGACATGCGGCTGCGCCCCATGGGAAGCAAGGGCCCGCTCGTCAGCTCGCTCGACGCCCATCTATATTATTACGAGAGCTTCGGTGAGTCGTGGGAAAGGCAGGCGCTGCTGAAAGCGCGGCCGGTGGCCGGCGACAAGGACCTCGCGCGGAGTTTCCTCGACGAGATGAGACCGTTTATCTATCCGAAATACATCGATCATCAGGGCATCCGCGAGCTTCAGGGGCTCAAGCGCCGCATCGAGCGACGAGTCGACAGCGAGGGCCTGACGCTGACAGAGGTAAAGCTCGGACGTGGTGGAATCCGAGACATCGAATTCACCGTCCAGTTTCACCAGTTGCTAAACGGCGGCAGACACCCCGAATTGCGGGTCACAAGCACGCTCCAGGCGCTGTGGGCGCTCAAAGGCATAGATTACATTTCACAGACGGAGTTCGAGTCGCTCATGGAAGCATACCGCTTCCTGCGCACGCTCGAAAACCGCCTGCAGATAATGCAGAACCGGCAGCTGCACGTGCTTCCGTCAAACCGGAAAGAGGTCGATAACCTTGCCCGAGGTCTCGGCTACAGCAGCGCCGGCGCGCTCTCGGCGGGAGACGCGTTCGAGCGCGACTACTCGCGCCACACCGGCAAAGTACGCGAGCTTTTCGACAAATTCTTCGGCAAGATGTTCGCCGAAACCAGGCGCGCCTCGCCGGTGGTCGACCTGATATTGAATCCCGAGCCCGCCAAGGCCGAGATCGAGTCCACGCTCGGCCATTTCGGGTTCGCCGACTGCGCCGCCGCGTATGAGAATCTGCGAGCGCTGGCGGAAGGCTCGGCCTCGTCGCCGTATCCCTCTCGCACGCGCTATTTCTTCAGCAACATCGCGCCGATCCTGCTCCAGCACCTCGAGAAATCGCCCGATCCGGACATGGCCTTGAACAACGTGCAGCGTTGCGTCGCGGCGCTCGGGGCGCCCTCGACCTATTACGAGGTGCTCTCCTCCAACCCGAAGGCGCTCGAACCGCTGGTGGCCCTTTCCGCTTACAGCGACTACCTCATCCGCCTTTTTGTGGGCGATCCGGGCGTGATCGATTTTCTGCTGAGCACGAGGGTTCTCGAGGAAGAAAGCTCGCATGAAAAGATCGAGAAGGCCCTCGGCAAATTTCTGGATGTCAACCCGGACTTTTTCGAGGCCGTTCAGAGGTTCAAGAACGGGGAACTGCTCCGGATAGGCCTCAGGGACACACTTGGACTGGCCGACATTGCGGAAGTCACGCGCGAGCTTTCCTTCGTGGCCGAAGCGGTTCTCGAAAAGGTTTACGAACGATGCCTGAAAGAACATGTCTCCCGCTATGGCAAACCGCTGGGAAGCGACGGGTCGCCCTCGACGATGTCGATCCTGGGCATGGGCAAGCTCGGCGGGCGGGAGATTAACTACGCCTCGGACCTCGACGTCGTCTTCGTCTATTCGTCGCCGGGACAGACCTCCGGGGGCGCCTCGGGCCCCGTGTCGTGCCACCAATTTTTTGCCGCTCTGGCGGGCCGAGTGATGAAAAAAATGAGCGAGTTGAATTCGTACGGTTTCTTGTATAAGATGGATGCCCGCCTGCGTCCCGACGGCGCCCAAGGCCCGCTGACGGTCTCTTTCGATTCTTTCACCGACTACCACCGCGGCAAGGGAGCGCTCTGGGAAAAGCGCGCAATGACGAGACAGAGGCCCGTGGCGGGCGATATGGCCCTCGGCGAGCGGCTCACAGATTTCAAGGGGCGGCTTATCTACGATCGGGGCTTTTTCAACGCCGACGTCGTCGAAGACGCCGTCGCGATGCTGGGCAGGATCATCGAAGAGGCGGAAAGCGAGCGCCACGAGGGCGTGCAAATCAAGAATGCCGTGGGCGGCATCGTCGAGATTGAATTTCTCGTGCAACTGCTGCAACTCAGGCACGGCCCCGACGCGCCGGAACTCCGAACGACGAATGCTTTGGAGGCTCTCGATCTGCTCGGCGAGGGCGGATTCATCTCTCGAAAGAATCACGACGACATGACGGCCGCGCTGGTGCTGCTGCGCAGAATCGAGAATCGGCTGCGGCTTATGCACGACCGCTCGCTTGACGAGCTGCCTTCCGATCCTGACGCTCTGGACAAGCTTGCGCTTCGCCTCAACGTCACGGGCTCGGCGCAGCAGAGCCCGGGCCAGACCCTTGTGGCGACGATCGAGACGTATATTCATCGAGCGCACAGGGTCTTCGAGGAACAGATAGGCCGGCTGAGGGAAACGGAATGACTCGACGTTCAGAAGCGACAGGGAAGCGAATGCTTTTTATCTGCGACATCCATCTGGGGTCGGGATATAACGAGGCCGAAAAGGAACGGATGATGATCGAGTTCCTCCGGCGCCTGTCGCCGGACGATGTCTCCACGCTCTATGTACTCGGCGACCTTTTCGATTTCTGGTTCGAATACAGGTCGGTCATCTTCTCGCAATTCTTCCGCGTCCTGAGCGAGCTTGCGCGGGCCGTCGAAAGGGGCATACAGATCCATCTGGTCGTCGGCAACCACGACTACCTGGCCGGCGACTTTCTGAGGGAAACCGTAGGGCTGAAGATCCATCACGATCCCGTCGAGATCGAGGTCGACGGCCTTCGCGTGTACATGTGCCACGGTGACGGCCTCAATCCCCACGACCGCGGCTATCGCATACTCAAGGCGGTCTCCAGGAACAGGGTTGCGATATGGGCACTGCGACTCGTACACCCCGATTTTGTCGTCGGCATCGTTCGCAGGTTCTCGAGGCTGAGCCGCGAATCGGCTTCGGTCGCCGGCAAGCTGAGAGAGGACGAAGGTGTGCGGCAGTTCGCTCTAAAACAACTGCGCGAGGGCGCCGACGTCGTCATCGCCGGCCATTCGCACGAGCCCCATGAAGAGACACACACCATGGACGGAACGGCAAAGCGCTATTATAACGTCGGCGACATGCGTGATCGTTTTTCCTATGTAGAATACTCGGGCGGCGAGTTCAAGCTGAAATACATGGGACGCGAAGAGTAATCCATCCTAGCGAAAAACGGCCTGATTTTTCTATGCCTGCAGGCCGCCCACTCCGGCCTTTGGCAAAGCCTGGAATTACGAGCCGCCGGCTCCGCCCCGCGATGCCATAACACATTATGCGCCAACCATTTTATTTGACTTTTATTCTTCCGGAATGGTAGAATTCCACGCAAGTCGGGCTTTTTTTTCGCATCGCGTTGTTATTTACTTGGAGAATCGGTGAAAAAAGCGGTGTCTCAGCCTACAACAGCCGCGGCGCGTATTCCTCTGTGCAAGCCCTTCTTCTCGGAGCGGGAAGAACGGGCGGCGATAGAGGTGCTCCGTTCGGGCTGGCCGATGCAGGGACCCAGAACGGCCGAATTCGAGAGGCTGATCGCCGATTTTGTGGGAGTAAAGCACGCAATTGCGGTCAATTCCGGCACCTCGGCGCTCACGCTCTCGCTGATGGCCGTGGGCCTGCGGCCTGGCGAGAAGACGATCGTGCCGTCCTGCTCGTTCGTGGCGACCGCAAACTCGATTGTTCACCTGGGCGGCAGACCCGTCTTCGTCGATATCGGCCCCGCCGACTATAATATCGATCCGGCAAAAATCGAGGCGGCGATAGATTCGGAAACTCGCGCGATAGTGGTGGTTCACCAGTTCGGTTTCCCGGCCGACATGGACCCGATCATGGCGATTGCAAAAAAGCACGGCCTCGTCGTCATCGAGGACGCCGCCTGCTCGCTCGGCTCGACATACCGCGGCAGGCAGACGGGCGGTTTTGGAGCGGTCGCCTGCCTGAGCTTTCACCCGCGAAAGGTCATCACGACCGGCGAGGGCGGAATGATTCTCACCGACTCCGACGAGGTGGAAAGCAGAGTGCGCAGCCTGCGCAACCACGGCCTTGCGGCCATGGGAGAGGGCGCCCCGGCCAGGTGCGCCGAGGCCGGCTACAACTATCGCCTGACCGACGTCCAGGCGGCGATAGGAATTGTCCAGTTCGAGAAACTGGAGGAGATCACCCGGCAAAGGACACGGCTCGCAAATCGGTATATAGACACGATATCGAGTGTTCCCTCACTGAGACTGCCCGAATGGCCCGAGGGCTCGGTTCCCAACTATCAGAGCTTCGTCGTGGAGACGGCCGATGAGTCGGTCGACAGGGAGGCGTTGCTCGCCTTCATGAGCGAACGCGGCATCGAGTGCGGGCCGGGCATATATCCGATTCATCTGCATCCGGCTTACGCGGACGAGCATTCCGGCGACGACCTGCCCGAAACACTGAGGGCGGCCCATCGCTCTTTCTTTCTCCCGCTTTTCGCCGGCATGACCGACGAACAGCAGGAATCGGTCATAAATGCTTTGAAACAGGGTCTCGCAAAAAATCCCATGTAAAAAGGAGAAATGATGAAGGCGCTGATAACCGGCGTGACGGGGCAGGACGGATCGTACCTGGCGGATTTTCTTCTGGAAAAAGGGTACGAGGTCTACGGCATGGTGCGCCGCTCGAGCACCGAGAACTTCGAGCGCGTAAGCCATATCCGCGACAAGATAAATTTCGTGCAGGCCGACCTGACCGATCAGGGTTCGCTGATAAAGATCATCGGCGACGTTGACCCGGACGAGGTGTACAATCTTGCCGCGATGTCGTTCGTGCAGACCTCGTGGGACCAGCCCGTGCTTACCGGCCAGGTGACAGCGCTCGGGGTCACACGCATGCTCGAGGCCTTAAAGGTCATCGACCGCAAGATCAAATTCTACCAGGCATCCAGCAGCGAAATGTTCGGAAAGGTCGTAGAGGTTCCCCAGTCTGAGACGACGCCGTTCTATCCTCGCAGCCCCTATGGAGTCGCCAAAGTCTACGGACATTGGATAACCGTCAACTACCGCGAAAGCTACGACCTCTTCGCCTGCTCGGGAATCCTGTTCAACCACGAGTCGCCCCGGCGAGGGCTCGAGTTCGTCACGCGAAAGGTCACTCACACCGCCGCAAAAATAAAGCTCGGGCTCGCGAACGAGCTCAGGCTCGGCAACATGGACTCCCGCAGAGACTGGGGCTACGCCAAGGATTACGTAGAGGCCATGTGGCTGATGATGCAACAAGAGAGTCCGGTAGATTACGTGATCAGCACGGAGCAGACACACTCGGTCAAGGAGTTGGTCGAGGCTTCGTTCGGTTATCTGGACCTCGACTGGGAGGAGCATGTGAAGATCGACCCGCGTTTCGTCAGACCCGCCGAAGTGGACCTGCTGCTCGGGAATTCGGAAAAAGCCAGGAGAGAACTCAACTGGCAGCCGACTGTCTCGTTTGACGAATTGGTGCGGCTGATGGTCGACGCCGACGTAGAGCGCCTTAAGAAACAGAATAATATTGCATGAATGAATCGGGAAAGAATTACTTTGTCCATGAGACAGCCGTCGTGGATGAGCCGGCAGACATCGGCGAGGGCACGAAAGTCTGGCATTTCTCCCACGTCATGTCCGGCGCAAGAATCGGAAACGGGTGCACGCTGGGCCAGAGCGTGTTCGTGGGCGCGACTGTAAAAATCGGGAACAACGTAAAAATACAGAACAACGTGTCGGTCTACGAGGGCGTCGAGATCGAAGACGACGTATTCTGCGGGCCCTCGTGTGTGTTCACCAACGTCATCAGGCCGCGATCCGCGTTCCCACGCGAGGGCCGCGGTTTCGATGCGACGCTGGTGCGAAAGGGCGTCACGATCGGCGCCAACGCCACCATTGTGTGCGGGGCCACGATCGGAGAGCACGCCTTTATCGGCGCGGGCTCGGTCGTGACGAGCGACGTGCCTGCATTCGCGCTCTTTTACGGCAATCCCGCCAGGCCCGGCGGCTGGATGTGTCGTTGCGGCGAAAAGCTTGAAAAGGAAGACGGCGGAGGCCGCCATGCCTGCCCCGTTTGCGGCCGCAAGTATCGACAGGGCGAAGGCGGCATAACGCCGGTGGAGGGCTAGGGGGAAAAATGCGATTGCTGGTCACAGGCGGAGCCGGTTTCATCGGCGCAAATTTCATACGTTACATGCTTGATGAATATGACGATTGTGAGATTATCAACTTCGACAAACTCACATACGCCGGAAATCTGGAAAACCTGCGCGACATAGAAGGGAATCCCGGATACACGTTCGTCAGAGGCGATATCGCCGACGCGGAGGCCGTCGGCGCGCGAATGCAAGGCGTGGACACCGTCGTGAACTTCGCGGCGGAAACGCACGTCGACAGGAGCATCCATGAGGCGGACGGCTTCATCCAGACCGACGTCGTCGGCATTCACGTGATCCTGGAGCAATGCCGCAAGCACGACGTAAAAAAGATCGTGCTTGTCTCGACCGACGAAGTCTACGGCAGCATCGAGGACGGCTCGTTCATGGAAACCGACAGGCTCGACCCGAGCAGCCCGTATTCCGCAAGCAAGGCCGGCGGCGAGCTTATCGCGCTCGCATATTACAAGACGCACGGCGTTCCCGTCTGCATCACGCGGGGATCGAATACTTACGGCCCGTACCAATACCCCGAGAAGGTAATACCGCTGTTCATCACGAACGCGCTCGACGACGTGCCGCTCCCGCTCTACGGTGACGGAATGAACGTGCGCGATTGGCTCTATGTGCTCGACCACTGCAGGGGCGTCGACCTGGCGCTGCGCAAAGGCAAGCCCGGCGAAACCTATAACCTCGGCGGCGGCAACGAGCGGACGAACATTGAAATCACGCACATGATCCTGGATCTGCTCGGAAAACCGAGGTCGCTCATCAAGCCGGTCGCCGACAGGCTCGCCCACGACCGCCGCTATTCGATCGACTGCTCGAAGATCAGTGCGCTCGGCTGGAGCCCCGCGCAGGACTTCGAGCAAGGCATGCGGCTGACGGTCGACTGGTATGCCGGCAACCAGCAGTGGTGGCGAAAACTCAAGTCGGGCGAATATCTGGAATACTACAAGAAACAGTACGACGGCGGACTCGATCCGGTGAAGGAGACGGGCCGATGCTGAAGGTCGCTGTTGTGGGAGCGGGCGCATGGGGGAGAAACCTGGTACGGATTTTCCACCAGCTCCCGGAGGTCGAGCTGGCTTGCTGCTGCGACTCCGATTCGAGTCGGCGAGAGGCGATCGCGCGGAGTTATGCGGGCGTGCGCCTGACCGAGAGGTTCGACGACATCCTTGCCGACGATTCGATCGAGGCCGTGGTGGTGGCCTCTTCCGCGGTGACGCATTATCCGTTCGCCAAGGCCGCCCTCGAGGCCGGAAAACACGTCTACGTCGAAAAACCGCTCGCGCTCAGCGCGGCGCACGCGGAGGAAATAGTCACGCTGGCCGAGAAAAGGGATCGAAAGTTGATGGTCGGCCACCTGCTGCTCTATCATCCCGCAGTCGCTTACCTTAAAGAACTCGTAGACTCAGGCGGGTTGGGCGAAGTCTTCTATATCTATTCTCAGCGCGTGAACCTCGGCAAAATCCGGCAGGACGAAAACGCACTGTGGAGTTTCGCGCCGCATGACATCTCGGTCATCCTTTATCTGCTCGACCGCTTTCCCGACAGCGTAAGCGCGCGCGGCGAGTCTTATCTGCAGGAGGGAGTCGAAGACGTCGTCTTCGTGAACATGAAGTTCCCGGATCGAAAAATGGCGCAGATCCAGGTCAGCTGGCTCGACCCGCACAAAGTAAGAAAGATAACGATCGTCGGCAACAAGAAGATGGCCGTCTTCGACGATACCGAGAGCGCGGAGAAACTGAAGATATTCGACAAGGGAGTGAGCGGTGTCAGCTACGAGAGCTATGGCGACTCCCTCACGATTCGATTCGGAGACATCAAGATCCCGCACATCAGCATGACCGAGCCGCTCAGGACGGAATGCCAGCATTTCGTCGATTGCATCGTCGAGGACAAGCGGCCCCTGACCGACGGCGCAGACGGAATGCGCGTCGTCCGCATATTGGAGGCGGCGCAACGCTCAATGAACAGCGACGGCGCGCCCATCAGGCTGACTGAAACGGCGAAAGCGGAACAGAAATGAAGATACCCGTTCTCGACCTCAAACCTCAGATCAAGGCGAACCGAGGCGCTATCATGGAAGCGATCGAATCGGTGCTCGACAGCGCCGGCTTCGTGCTCGGCCCCAATGTGAAGGAACTTGAAGAGGCCGTCGCATCATACACCGGCGCCCGGCACGGGATAGGAGTCGCCTCGGGAAGCGACGCCCTGCTCGTGGCGCTCATGGCCCTGGGCGTCGGCGAGGGAGACGCCGTCATCACGACGCCGTACACTTTCTTCGCCACGGTCGGCGCAATCTGCAGGGTGGGGGCCGTTCCGGTTTTCGTGGACATCCGGCCCGACTCGTTCAACATCGACGCCGGCTTGATTGCCGAATACCTCGAGGAGCGATGTGAACAGGACGCCGAGACGGGCTCGTCCCGCGACAAGGCAACCGGCCGATTGGTGCGGGCGATGATTCCGGTGCACCTTTTCGGCCAATGCGCGGACATGGGCGCAATCATGCAACTCGCCGAAAAACATAATCTGCGCGTTGTCGAGGACGCTGCGCAGGCGCTCGGCGCGGCATATGACGGCCAAGGGGCGGGCTCGGCGAGCGACTTTGGGTGTTTCAGCTTCTATCCGACCAAGAACCTCGGCGGGTTCGGAGACGGCGGCATGATAACGACCTCGGATGACGATCTGGCCGAGTGCTGCCGCACCATTCGCGCCCACGGCAGCAAGCCCAAATACTACCACGCGATCGTGGGCATAAACAGCCGCCTCGATGCGATTCAGGCGGCGATGCTGCTCGTGGGGCTGAGGCATCTTGACGAATGGTCCGGCATGCGGCGCAAGCATGCGGAGGCCTATGCCGGCGCACTCGAGGGAACCAAGGGCCTGGCGCTTCCGAAGACGCTGCCGGGACGGCGTCACGTGTTCAACCAATACGTCGTCCGTTCCGACCGCCGCGATGAGCTGCGCAAGTTCCTCGCCGAAAAGGAGATCGGAACCGAGATATACTATCCGCTTCCGCTTCATCTCCAGCAATGCTTCGCGGACCTCGGACATGCGAAAGGCGATTTCCCGCATTCCGAGCGCGCCGCAGCCGAATCTACGGCGATTCCGATGTTTCCATATCTGACGGATGAACAGCGAGAGACGGTGATAGATGCGATCAAAGACTTCCAGGAAAACTAAGAAAGTTCGAAAGCGGTCGGGCCGCCCTTCGGCCGCCGAGAAGCTTCGCAAACGGATTGATTCGGGGCGCGCGATCATCGGCGTTATCGGAATGGGCTACGTGGGGCTTCCCCTGGCGCTGGAGTTCTGCCGGAGCGGATACCGCGTGCTCGGATTCGACACCGACGACAAGAAAGTAAAGGAGCTGAACAGAGGGAAAAGCTACATCTCCCATATTCCATCGAAGGACGTGAAATCGTTCGGCAGGGCCGATTTGTTTTCGGCCACGTCTGACTTTGCGCGCCTGTCCGAGCCGGACTGCATCACGATATGCGTGCCGACCCCTCTCAACGACCAAAAGGAACCGGACCTCGGTTACGTCGCCCGGACTTGCAAGGATATCGCAAAAACTCTCAGGGCCGGACAGCTCATTGTCCTCGAGAGCACGACCTACCCGAGCACAACCGAGGATCTCGTGCTTCCTCTCATCAGCCGCGAGAAAAAATTGGAGGTTGGGCGCGACTTCTTCGTCGCGTACTCACCCGAGCGCGAGGACCCGGGCAGCAGCCGCTCTGCGATAAAGAAAATCCCGAAGGTCGTAGGCGGCGTGACGGACGATTGCCGGGAGCTTGCGAGCGACATGTATTCGAAAATTTTCGAGAGTGTCGTGCGGGTGTCGTCTCCGCGAGTGGCCGAGATGACGAAACTCCTCGAGAACATATTTCGATGTGTCAACATCGCCCTCGTCAACGAGATGAAGATCCTCTCCGAGAGAATGGACATAGACATATGGGAGGTCATCGAGGCGGCCTCGACCAAGCCTTTCGGCTTCATGCCGTTTTATCCCGGCCCCGGCCTGGGCGGACACTGCATTCCCATAGACCCTTACTACCTCTCGTGGAAGGCCAAGGAATACGATTTCCATACTCGTTTCATCGAGCTCGCGGGCGAGGTCAACAGCTCGATCCCCTACCACGTCCTGCGTCGGATAAGCGAAGCCTTGAACGCGAAGAACAAGAGCATCAGGGGCTCGCGCGTTCTCATTCTGGGTGTCGCCTACAAGCCCGATGTCGACGACATGCGTGAATCGCCCGCTATCAAGATTATCGAGCTGCTTTTGAACATGGGCGCAGACGTACGCTATAACGATCCTCACATTGCGAAGTTTCCGAAACTTCGCAAGTATGACTTCAATCTCAAATCGGTCGAACTCACGCCGAGAATGATGAAGTCCATGGACTGCGCGGTCATCGTAACGAATCACGCCGCCTACGACTATGGTTTCATAGTCAGGAACTCGAAACTCGTGATAGACACTCGCAACGCGACGAGAGACGTCAAGACCGGGAGATCGAAGATTATTAAGGCCTAACCGATTTTATTGCCGAGGAGAGAAGATGAACATCAGTGTAATTGGCGCAGGGTATGTCGGGCTGGTCACCGGAACGTGTTTTGCCGAAATGGGCAATGACGTCCTTTGTGTCGATATAGACGAAAAGAAAATCGAACAGCTCAGGCGCGGCCGCTCGACAATCTACGAGCCGGGCCTGCAGGAGCTTATTCGGCGCAACCTGCGCGAGAACCGTCTTGCTTTCACAACCGATATCGGCAGGGCGGTCCGAGACTCTTTCTTGATTTTCATCGCGGTCGGCACGCCGCCTCTCAACAACGGCGCGGCCGACCTCTCCCACGTGTTTGATGTCGCCGGCGAGATCGCGGAGGCGACGAACGAGCATAAGGTCGTCGTCATCAAGAGCACTGTCCCCGTGGGAACGGCCGATAAGGTGCGCGAGCTGATACGCTCGAAGACCTCCGAGAAGGTCGACGTCGTTTCAAATCCCGAATTCCTCAAGGAAGGCGCGGCGGTGGACGACTTCATGAGGCCCGACAGGGTCGTGATAGGAATTCACAGCGCCCGCGTCGCGGCGATTATGAAGGAGCTCTATCGCCCTGTCGTGCGAACCGGCCGGCCGATCCTTACGATGGACAACCGGAGCGCCGAGCTCACGAAATACGCCGCCAACGCCATGCTCGCCACGCGAATCTCCTTCATAAACGAGATCGCCAACGTCTGCGAGCATATGGGCGCCAACGTAAACAGCGTGCGCGAAGGAATCGGCTCCGACCAGCGCATAGGCTTTTCGTTCCTTTTCCCCGGCGTCGGTTACGGGGGATCGTGCTTCCCCAAAGACGTCAAGGCGCTCGCCTCGGCCGCCGAGGAGCTCGGCTATAAGATGAAGATACTCGAAGCGGTCGACGACCTCAATACGAGACAAAAAAGCATTCTCGTGCCGAAGATAAAACAACATTTCGGAGGCCGGCTCAAGGGAAAGACGATCGCCGTCTGGGGCCTGGCCTTCAAGCCGCGCACCGACGACATGCGCGAGGCGCCCTCGATATCGATTGTCGACGAACTTCTGTCCGCGGGCGCCACGTTGCAGGTGCACGATCCAGTGGCCATAAAGGAGGCCCGCAAGCTTTTCGGCCGCAAGGTCAAGTACTGCGAGCAGCCTTACGACGCGCTCGATGGGGCGCATGCCCTGGTTCTGGTGACTGAATGGGCCGAATTCCGCAATCCCGATTTCGGCCGCATGAAAAGGCTCATGCGCGGCAACGCCATTTTCGACGGGCGGAACATCTACACTCCCAAAGCCATGAAGGACATGGGATTCAAATACTACGGCATCGGGCAATAAGCCGACCGGGCGGAATACATGCGCGTATTGATTACGGGCGCAGCCGGATTTATCGGCTCTTGGCTTTCGGAAAAACTGCTTTCGCTGGGCCACGAGGTGAGGGGTGTCGATTGCCTGACGGACTATTACCCCCCCGCTATCAAGAAAAAGAACATCGAGGCCGCCCTCCGCAATTCCGGCTTTACATTCCTCGAGCAAGACCTTCTCGAGGCCGATCTTGACGGTATTCTCGACGGATGCGAAGTCGTTTTTCACCAGGCCGCTCAGGCAGGCGTGCGTGCGAGCTGGGGGAAACAATTCGAAACGTACACGAACAACAACGTGCTTGCAACGCAGAGGCTGCTCGAGGCGGCCAAAGGACTTCCCCTGAAGCGATTCGTTTTTGCATCTTCCTCGTCCATTTACGGCGACGCCGAAAACATACCCGTTTCGGAAGACGAAATGCCGCGTCCCATCTCGCCGTACGGCGTGACAAAGCTCGCGGCGGAAAACCTGTGCCGGCTCTATCACAAGAACTTCGGAGTTCCCACCGTTTCGCTTCGCTACTTTACGGTGTTCGGCCCCAGGCAGCGGCCCGATATGGCATTTAACAGGTTTATCAAGGCGATGATACGCGACGAACCAATCACGGTCTACGGCGGCGGAGAGCAGACGCGGGATTTCACTTTCGTTACGGACGCCATCGACGCGAATATCCTCGCCATGGAAAAAGGCCGCAACGGCGCGGTCTACAACATCGGTGGGGGCTCGCGCATTTCACTCAACCGCGCAATCGAACTGCTCGAGAGTATCGTAGGCAAGAAGGCCAGGCGCGACCCGTCCGAGCAGCAGAAGGGCGATGTCCTGCACACGTGGTCTGACACGGCGCGCGCGAAGGCCGACCTCGGCTTCGAGCCGCGGTATGACGTCGAGAAGGGGTTGCGGAAGGAATTCGAGTGGCTTTCGCAGGCAGGTGCGTGAGCGCCGCGCCTATCTCTCCAGCACGCGGGCGGGCTCGCGCCAGTCGCAGTATCTCCTGTCATGCGTGAACAGCACAATCTGATGTGATTCGGAAAGCCTCTCAAGCATTTGCAGCGCGGCCTCGAGCCGGCTCTCGTCGAAGTTCACGAACGGATCGTCAAGAAGAATCGGCAGCTTTGTATCGCCGGAGATCTCCTCGACGGCCGCCAGCCTCAACGCGATGTGCAGCTGGTCGCGAAATCCCTGGCTCAGCCGTTCCGGCCCCAGGAGGCTTCCTTCTCGCTCGACTCCCAGTGGCTCCAGGTCTTCGCCGAGATGTGCGCGGCACTGTCTACCCGTTATCAGCCCGAGGTAATCCGAAGTCTTTTTTTCTATACGCGCAAGGTGCGAAGACCGAAACTCGGATATTGCCTCCTCGAGTTCCCTGATC
>CBDUSG010000005.1:0-18221 GCA_965369575.1 uncultured bacterium
ACGGTGCGGCCGATCCTGTAAAGCGCAATGAGTATAGCCAGGCCGGTCGCGGCTTCGGCCGCGGCGACAGTTATGACGAAAACCGCAAACACTTGCCCGTGGGACGAGTGAAAATAGTCGGAAAAAGCCACCAGGTTCAGGTTGACGGCGTTGAGCATCAATTCGATCGACATGAAAACCACTATGAGATTGCGCCGGACAAGAAAGCCGAACATCCCGATGAAGAACAATACGGCGCTTAAGGAAATCAGATGGCTGATCGGAATCATTGGAAATCTTCTTCTTTGCCGGCTTTGGCCTCGGGCATCGAGCGACGGGCAAGGATTACCGAGCCGATCATAGCGACCAGCAACAGGATCGACGCCACTTCGAACGGATACAGATACGTCAAAAACAGGGTCGTTGCAAGCGCTCTCGTGCTGTCGACCGCGGCCTCGGCGGCGGGAGGCCGGTCGAAGCTGAACGTCTCCATGCCGCCGAATCCCACCCACAGGACGACGACCAGTCCCAGCGTCGCCGCCGCGAAGGCGAATACGACCTGAGCCGGCTTATGAAACACCGCCCGCAGCGACGCCTCTTTGGACAGGTCCACGAGCATTATGACGAAGATGTATAGAACGAGCACGCCGCCGGCGTAAATGATAACCTGTATCGCCGCCACGAACTCGGCGCCGAGCAGAAGATATATTCCGGCCATGCTCACAAGCGTCACGAGCAGCCACAGCGCGGAATGCATCGGGTTCGGCCGAATCACGACCATCAAGGCCGAGATCACCGCTACCGCCGCCAACACATAAAACGATAGTATCATGCCGTTAGCCCTTGCTCAAACTGATCGAGGCAAGCCGGACGGGGCTGTCCTGCTCGGCTTTCATGGCCGGCGCATCGAGCCCGCCTATCAGTTTCTGAATCGAATCCGCATCGTGCGCCGGGACGCTGACGACGCCTCCGGGCAGTTCCCGGCTGACGCGCGCGATTAACCTCGCCGAACCGCCGTCTTTTACCTTCAGCTCCACCTCGGTCCCGTCCTCCGCTCCGAGAACCGCCGCGTCGTCTTCGCCGATTTCGACGATGCCGTCGGCCCTCACCTTTGCAAGACTCTCGGAATGAAGCGAGGATTTTCCGCCGTAATGCAGCATCTTGTCGAAAGTGAGAACGTATGGATGCGTTTCATCGGCGGCCGGAACGGTTTCTTCCACGACCGAGAGCTTGCGCCTGGCGCCGCCGCCGGCTTTCGAGTAATCCCATGGGCAGGCCTCGCCCCCCCGGGCTATCTCCCGGATCGAATCGTAAAAAGGAACGGATGCGGCGATCTGAGCCCGCACGGCGTCGATGGAATCAAACGGGGCAAGCCCCAGCCTGTGTCCGAGTTCATCGAGGATCTCGGCGTCGGGACGGCTTTGGCCAAGCGGCCTTATGGCCTCGGGAGCGCGTTTTGTGATCCGGTAGGCGTTCGTATACGAGCCGTCGCGCTCGGCGAAGCTGCATGCCGGGAGCACGACGTGGGCCATCTCGGCCGCGGGCCCGCCGAAAACGTCCTGCACGATGAGCAGATCCAGCGATCCGAGCGCCTCTTGCGGCAGCCCGAGCAGCGCCATCTCGGGACGGATATCGCCTCCCATAAGATAGAGCGCCTTTATCTCGCCGGATTCCACCGCCCGCAGTGTCTCGACGAACTCGAGCGAGCCGCCGCGAGCGTCGGCCGCCTCTTCGTACCCCGGCAGAAAATCGGGCGTCACGCCCATGTCCAGCGCGCCCTGCGCGTTGCCCTCTCGCAGCAGGGACAGAACCTTTCCGCCCTTGAGAACGGCGAGATTCACGGCGGCGCGTACAACCGCCGAGTTGACCGCGGAGTGCAGGCTTCCCGGCGATACTACGACAAGGAAGTTTTTCGAGTCCGCGATCCCGTCGGCGATCTCGGAGATTATCGATCCGTCTATCCCGGTGGCGGCGGAAGTGTCGGAAAGCTGGTACTTCGCCGCATGCAGTTTGAATCTGTCGTAATCGTCTACATCGTCACCCAGCGCCGCGTCGTCCGGCGCGCCCGCTTTGACCAGCAGGTTCGCAAGACAATTAAGCAGGGCGGGCTCGGAACCGGGCGTCGTGCGGGCAAACTGTGTGCACTGCGTCGAAAGCTTGTTCGAGCGATGGCCGACGACAAACACTTTGGCCGAGCCGGAATTGTGCGCCGCCAGCACCTCGAGCGCGGCGACGGGATGAGTGCAGATTATGTTCGAGTCCAAAACGAGTATCGCATCGGCCTCGGCCACGTCCGAAAGCGTCGCCGTCGGAGCGGGAACGCCGTAAACGTCGGTCATCGTTTCTATGACGGCAAGGTTGTTGAAACGAGCGGGCGTGTCGACGCGATCCGCTCCAAGGCCTTCCCGCATCAATCGTTGGAAAGAAAACAGCGCCTCATTCGAACAACGGGCCGACGCCAGGCCGGCGACGGTTTCCTTTCCTTCCGTTTTGGATATTTCGCTCAACCTCCGGGCGGCATAATCGAGGGCCTCGTCCCAGGTTGCTTTTTCGAGGCTTCCATTCCTGCGGATCGCCGGTTCCAGCAGCCGCGATTCGCTGTGCACCATGTCCCGCCCGAACCTGCCGACCGAACAGAGATTGCCCGGAATGCCTCCTCCGTTCTGTCCCCCTGAATCTCTGGGTGTCACCCTGTAGACCTTGCCGTCGCGTACGCCGAGCCGGTGAGAGCAGCCGACACCGCAGAACGTGCAGACCGAATCCACCTCTTCGAGCTGCCACGCGCGCGCGCTGTATATGAACGTGGAATCCAGTATCGCGCCGACGGGACACATCGTTAGGCACTGGCTGCAGCTCTCGCAGGGGTATCCGTCGCTCTCGGTCGGGCCCACCTTCGAGGCGAAGCCGCTCCTGACTACGTTGTCGACGGCTCGCGCGCCCTGTATCTCCTTGCATATCTGCACGCAGCGTCCGCACATCACGCAGCGGCTGTGCCACAGATCGAGCAGCGGCGAGAGTTTTTCCTTCGTCCTGTCCGGTTTAGCCGACGAAAAGCTCTGCTCTACAATCCCCATCTCGACCGTGATGTCCTGCACCTCGCATTCTCCCGCCTTATCGCAGACGGGACAGTCGAGCGGATGGTGAAGCAGCATGAGCTGAATCATCTGGTCGCGCTGACGCTTGAGTTCGTCGGTGTCCGTGCGGACGACCATGCCCTCACGCGCCACGGTGTCGCACGAGGCCACCGGCCTGCCTTCGCCCTCGACTTCGACCATGCACAGCCTGCATGCGCCAATGGGGGAGAGCTTCGCGTGGTGACAAAGGGTGGGAATTTTGATTTCGACAGATCGAGCCGCCTCGAGGATCGTGGCCCCTTCGGCGACGCCCGCCTGCTTGTCGTCTATTTTCAGATTTATCATCTAAGTAGTTTCTGTCGCCGAAGCGGGATCAAACGGCGGTCATTATCAGCCTGTAACACCTCATGCATCGCTCGGCCTCGGCGACGGCCGTCTGCTCGCTGAAGCCGAGTTCGATCTCGTCAAAGTTGCCCACCCGGTGCTCGGGCGAGAGCGCGGGCATCTTGGCGCGATCGAGGCCGCCCACTCCCGCGCATTGTTCGGAGTCCTCGACGGGTCCGAGCGCGTCGATGATCTTGCGCATGCGCATCAGCCGGTCGAACTCTTCGTCCGTCTCGCCGCCGAGATACCTATGGATCGAGTTTGCCGCCTGCAGCCCGGTCTGAACGGCCATGATGACCGAATCCGGCCCCGTGGCGGCGTCGCCGCCCGCGAACACGCCGGGCAGAGAGGTCTCCATCGTGTCGGGATCGACCTCGAACGTGTTCCATCTGGTTATTCCGAGCCCGTCGATGGTCTTGAAATAGTCCATGTCAGGACCCTGGCTGACGGCGGCTATGACGAGATCGGTGTCTATCGTGAACTCCGAGCCTTCGATCGGCAGCGGCCTGCGGCGGCCGCTCTCGTCGGGCTCTCCGAGCTCCATCCTGATGCATTCGAGGCCGACGATCTTGCCGTTTTCGCCGATCACGCGCGAGGGCGCGGCCAGAAAATGCAGATTGACACCCTCGTGCTCGGCCTCCTCGACCTCCCACGCGCTGGCGGGCATCTCCTTGCGCGTGCGGCGGTACACTATGTTGACATCCTCGTAGCCGAGATGGACGGGTACACGCGCGCAGTCGACGGCGGAGTTGCCGCCGCCGATCACTATTACTTTATTTCCGAGTTTCGATTCGTCGCCGAGGTTGACGCGGCGCAGGAACTCCATGGCGTCCATTATGCCTTCGTTCTCTTCCTCGCCGGGAATCCCCAGCTTGCGGCCCTTCAAAGCGCCGATCGCGAGGAAGATGGCCTTGAACCCCTGTTCCTTGAGGTCGTCGAGCGAGAAGTCTTTCCCGAGAGCGGTGTCCATTTTGACTTCGACGCCGCATGCCTCGACCTGCTCGAGTTCGCCCCTGACGACGTCGCGCGGCAGGCGGTATGCCGGTATGCCGAGGTGAGTCGTGCCTCCGACAACCGGAGCCGCCTCGAATATCGTTACATCGTAGTCCAAGGCGCCAAGTTCGCGCGCGCACGTTGCGCCGGCCGGGCCCGCGCCGATGACGGCAACCTTGCCCCTCTCGCCGGTCGAGCGGTGTGGCGCAAGCCGGAACTGCTTCTGAGCGATGAGCTTCTTCTCGTAATCCGACACGAAGCGCTTGAGGAACGCTATCGAGATCGGCTCGTCGACGTTCGAGCGCTTGCAGATTGTTTCACACGGATGGAAGCAGGCGCGTCCGCAGACGGCGGCGAACGCGTTCGGCGCGCGGGCGACGTCTATTGATGTGTTGTATTTGTGCTCTCTGATGAGTTCTATGTATCTGGCGGCGTCCGTGGTGGCTGGG
Organism: uncultured bacterium; assembly: GCA_965369575.1. Lineage (GTDB taxonomy): Bacteria > Abyssobacteria > SURF-5 > SURF-5 > SURF-5 > CBDUSG01. Next base: position 4,880 of record CBDUSG010000005.1, read on the forward strand.
CATCCGAAGTTGCACGGGGCGATCATGATGGATTCGGTCTTGAGCGGCTCGCATTTCTTGCCGTTTACGTGGGCCTCGAATTCCTCGCGGAAATGTTCGAGCGCGTCCACGAGCGGCTTTTCCATCGCCATGCCGAAGCCGCAAAGCGCCGCGGCGCGGATGTCGGCCGCGAGCGGCGCCAGCTTGTCGATATCCGCCGCGTCGGCCTCGCCGCCGGCGATACGGCAAAGCTGGTCGTATATCACGTGCGAGCCCACTCGGCACGGAAAGCATTTGCCGCAGGACTTGGCTTGGACCTGCTCGAAAAAGCTGACCATCAATTGAACGGGGCAGACATCTTCGCCAAGGAGCACGATGCCGCCCCATCCGACAACGGCCTTGAGTTCGGGGGCGGATCGATCCCCGGAGAAAAACTTCCTGTGCGCTTCCGGTATCGCCGAAACTGTCTGTTCACCCGTGAGTTTTCCGCAGGATTCCACAAACCAACTGTCGAATAATATTTCCGCCAATGATTTCCTCTCCACTCAAGCGCCGCGCATTTCAAGGGGTTACTGCACAGCGGCCACAACGAATTATGGGAAGACGGAGGGTAATCTTTCGGGGCTTTACACCTGAAAATGACAGCGGAAGCAGCGAAATACCCCTAAGAATACAGCCCTATTTTATAGCATCTTTACCGGAAAAAGTCAAGCGTAATCGGGGAGAAATCGGATGCGAACTCTTTTTGCAGATTTTTCCGTCCGGGTGCACGCCGAGCGTGCCGAATTCGGAGCCTCGCAGCGAAGCGATTGCGCGTTTTCATCCAGTCGAGAGGATCGGGCGCGGCGGCGAGAGAACGAGTGCCGCGCGGGGAAAAATGAACTCGTTCGTGGTATGATTAATTCGCGGGGGAATTCAAGCGCTCGATGTTCAGAGAGGTTTTATGTCCAGAGTGGAAAAGGCGATCAGGCTGTTTCGGACCGAGGGTGCGGCGGTCGCGGCGCGCTATTGCGCCTCGTACCTCGGGTACCGGCTGGCCGGCCGAAGGCTGCTTTCAATAGAGGATGTCTGCTACCAGAGATGGCGCCGCCTGCACGCGCCCTCGCCCGAGACGCTCGAAAAGATGCGGGCGAAGGCCTCGGGGCTCGATTACAGGCCGCTTATCAGCGTCATCATGCCGGTCTACAACACGGACCCGGCGCAGCTCAGCCGCGCGGTGGCTTCTGTGGAGCGGCAGATATATCCCGACTGGGAGTTGTGCATAGCCGACGACCGCTCGACCAGGGACGATACCCGGACGAAACTGAAGGCTCTCGCAGCCCGCGGCGGCCGCATCAAAGTCGAATTCCTGCGCGAGAATTCCGGAATCGCCGGCGCTTCGAACGCCGCGATCGAACTCGCCGAGGGCGAATTCATTGCGCTTCTCGATCACGACGACGAGCTTTCCCCCGACGCCCTCTTTGAAGCGGCCGGAGTTCTGAATGAAAGTCCCGACACCGACATGATCTATTCCGACGAGGACAAGATCGACGAAAGAGGGCGCCACGTGGAGGCGTTTTTAAAGCCCGACTGGTCGCCCGAGCTGCTGCTGTCGAACATGTACACCTGCCACCTGGGCGTCTACAGGAAGACCCTCGTCGAGGAGATCGGCCGGTTCAGGGAAGGTTTCGATGGCGCGCAGGATCACGATCTCGTGCTCCGCCTGACCGAGCGCACGGAAAAGGTCCGCCATATACCGAAGATCCTGTACCATTGGCGGATATCGAGCGCATCGACGGCGGCGGAGTATTCGATCCCAAGCGAGTCCAAGTCGCCCGAAGCGTCGTCCATGAAGGCGCTCGGCGAGGCCATGAGGCGGCGCGGAATCGAGGCTTCGGTTGAGAAAGGGCTGTTCGATGGAAGCTTCAGGGTGAGGCCCGAGATGGCCGGGTCCGCGCCCGTCAGCATAATCATTCCGACAAAGGACAGGCCGGAGCACCTGCGGCGATGCATCGAGTCGATCAAACAGAAGACGATCCATCCCAATTACGAAATCATAATCGTCGACAACCGCAGCTCCGATGAGCGGGCTGTTGACTACCTATCCTCGCTTGAAAGTTCGGGCGAGGACAGGGTTCAAGTGATCAGATACGACGGAGAGTTCAACTTTTCGGCCATAAACAATCTCGCCGCCGAGCGCGCGAAAGGCGATTTCCTCGTGTTCCTGAACAACGACACCGAGGTGATCGAACCGGGGTGGCTGGAGGCGATGCAGGAGCTGGGCCGCATTCCGGGCGTTGCGATCGTCGGCGCAAAGCTTCTTTATCCCGATGATACCGTGCAGCACGCAGGCGTCGCGCTCTGGCGCTGCGGCGCGGCCGGCCATGTCCACAACCGGCTCCCGAGGGATGAGCGCGGATATTTCGGGACGGCCGACAGTATCCGCAACTGCTCCGCCGTCACGGCCGCATGCATGATGGTGAGCAGGGAAGCCTTCCGGAAATTGGGAGGGTTCGATCCTTCATATATCGTTTCCTATCAGGATGTTGACTTCTGCCTGCGCGCCTGGCGGGCGGGCATGAGGGTTGCGTACACTCCGTTTGCGCTTCTTTACCACCACGAGAGCGCCAGCACCGGCCGAAGATCGGGCGAGGCGGAAGAGCGTCGCTTCAGGGAGAAGTGGAGGGGAAAGATTCCGCTCGATCCGTTTTACAATCCGAACTTCCCACCGGATCGTCTCGATTTCAGGCTGAATCCCAAACGGTCATAACATCTCCCTGATACGGAAATTGCTTCCTTGCATTCTCTGAGAAGGTGCTGATATAATTGACGCGTCGCATTCACCTGTTTATGGAGGTATCCCGCATGCCGATGCTCGAGATGAAGCTCGACGGCGTGATGTACGATGTGCTCAAGCGGCCCATCGTCATACTCCGACATGATGACCGCATACTGCCTATACTGGTCGGCAACGCCGAGGCCTTTGCGATAGCAAACGGCATGGAAGCGCTCGAGATGCCGCGGCCGATGACCCACGACCTGATCACGACGCTCCTGAAAGGTTTTCAGACGACCCTCCGGAGCGTGCAAGTGTATAAGCTCGAGGGTGGCACCTTTTACGCCTACCTGATTCTCGCGCAGGAAGATGATATGACGGCGGACACGAGCATTATCAAGATCGACTGCAGACCAAGCGACGCGATCGCGGTCGCCGTGCGGTTGTCCAGTCCTGTTTTCGTCGATGAGGAAGTGCTGCGCGTCGCGGGACAGGATGATTTGCCGCAGGAAGACTTCGAGGGTGGCGAGGGAATCGAGGGTGATGAAGATTTTCTGGAATGACCGCCGCGTCAGTCCGGAATGAGTCCCGATTTTCGAGCAGCCTCGACCAGCCCGAAGCAGCCCGTCAGCATCATGTCGCCGTATGGGACGGCCATGTGCGCATTTTTCGACCGCAGTATCGCGCGCCGGGGGCCCGTCACGGCCGTGAACCGGAATTGGCTGCCGCCGGCCAAGCGCCCATCGACATAGCAGCCGTGGCCGCCGTCTTCGAGAACTTCTTCATTTGAAAGCTCGCCCGCGCGAAAGCGGTCGAGCATGCCGATCAGAGAGGCCGTATCCAAAAGGCCCGTGTGATGCTCGAGCAGGCCGACCATCCTGTCGCCGATGACCATCGCGCACATCACGTGAAAGTTGCCGGCATTTACCACGATAAGGCCGTCGTCGCGATGCCTGCCGACGGCCTCGTCCTGCAGCGCGCCGATTACGGCCGCGGGCCCCGTGTCCATCACCATCGCATCCGGCAGCACGTTTTTGATTGCCAGCATCCGCGTGAAAAGCTCGGGTGGATTTTTAAAGGCCAGCCCGTCCAGTTGGCCGCCGGAGTCGATGAACTCGCGAAACCACCTGAACCGCGTTTCCCGATTGCTGATGTCCGGCGAATAGCCGTGATCCTGCACGGCGACCGCCCAATCGGCCGGGGTCTCAACGCCGAATCCTTCGAGCGCGGCATGGACGGCTTCGATATCCACGTCGCCGGTCCTTATGCCGACGGCGCCGGCCGGGGGCTCATCCGCTATTGCGACTCCCATTTTTTCGACGCGCTTCATATCGTCATAGAACGTGAGCGCCGCGCGCGAGGTCGCGTAGAGAGGAAGCCCGGCGGCAATATGGTCCTTCGCCGCCCGCGCGCAAACTCCGCCGCCCATGGTTTCTCCAAACAGAAAAACCGGTCTTCGCTCTGACGTCGCATCCGCTATCTTTTTCGCGACGAACCGAGTGGGCGACGGCATGACCATCTTCGGACAATTCTCGATTGGCACTCCTTCGAGATATACGAAGATGTCCTGCGTGCCTCCGCCGACGTCGACCGCGATCAAGCCGTTGCATTTTCCGGAATCGGCAGTCATTAGCTCTCCGTGGATCGATTAGCCTTGAGTCGCTTTGCGCCGCGTGGGTCGGATCGAGCAGCATTGCGTCGCGCCGTCATTCGGATTCAGGCCTCGCACGACCCGAATATAATCAATGAAGGCGGGGGCTGTCAACCCCCGCCCGATCATTGGAGTTTTCTCATTTATCTTCTTTTTCTCCCCTTTCGCAGAGGGAGAAAAAGAAGGGGGGAAACAGGCGATCCCCGCACAGGTTATTTCCTGGCCTTTTTCTTGCCCGTCTTTTTCGCCGTCTTCTTTGCGCCCTTCGCGCCTTTCTTGACCTTGGAAGCCTTCGGTTTCGATTTCTTCGAGCGCGTATCCTTCGGTATTGTTCGCGGCTCACACAGATGCAGGCGGCTGACGGCTACTCGGCCGCATGTGCCGCAGACATAGCGAATTTTTTCCAGCTTGGGAGCACATATGTGCCTCGGGTCCGCAGCCTCGACGCCGCAGAGGTCGCAAGTGAACATCTTGTCGGTTGGCGCGCAGAGATGTCCCTTTTGAGTCGAAACCCTTCCACAAGTCGCGCAAGAATAGATGTCCTTCGTTTTCGTCGCCATGAGCGCCCTCCTTTCGTTCCGCTTCGCGTGTCAGCAGGAAAGAACGGAATCGCCCTCTTTTCGTCTGTTGGTTAAATATGTCACGGAAGCGCCGGGGGTGCAAAAAAATCAGGGGAAATGCCGGTGTCGGCGGCCAGTGGCCGCTGACAGCGGATACTTCGTATCCTTACGGAGGCTATGTTTAAGTCGCGAGGGAGGGGTTCTTGCTGAAACTGAATTGGTAGGAACGGTTATGGAACTCTGCCGCGACTCGCCCCATATGTAGCACCGGAGCAATAGGTTGTCGCCCTTCGTCAGGAAAAGAGATCCGCAACATCTCATGTCCGCGGCGACTCGCCGGGCGGAGGCTATGTGGCAGCCGCATGGAACGGGTTCTTGCTGGAACTGAATCGGTAAGGCCTCTTGTGAAACAAGGTTTAAAGGAAGAGATGCGTAGCATCTCATGTCGGCGGCGACTCGCCGTTCTCATGTCAGCGGCCACTGGCCGCCGGTCAGGGCCGGGCCGTAATTTTTACGTTGCGGGCTTGCAGGAGAGTCGCGTTGGCGCGCATCAGGTTGGTCAGCGACAGCGTGTAGTCGATGACTGCGCGCAGCTCGGTGGCCCTGGCCTCGGCCAGCTCTTCCTCGAATTCCAGCAGGTCGTGCGTGGTCGAGACGCCCACGTCGTATTTCTTTTTCTCGGCCAGCAGGCTCTCGCGCCTGAAGCGTGTCGTTTCGCGCGTCGAGACTACCTGCTTCCAGGTCGTATCGATGGCGCGGAGCGCGCCGCGCGTATCCTGAATTATCACCTGGCGCAGGCTGCGGACGCTCTCATCGAGCTGGCTCACCCGCAGGTTCGCCGCCGTGTACTGGCCGCGGGCGACGTGGTTGCCCCACGGAAACTCGAACTTCAGGCCCACCATCCACTGGAAGTTGTCGCCGGAAAAAAGGTCGTCGAAGGCCGGGTCGATCCCCTTGTCCGGCGGCGGCGGCAGTGGGAGCCCGAGGAAAAGGCTGGAAAGGAACGAGCTGTCGAAGTCGCTGTCGAGGCCGATGAGACCGATCGACGCGGTCAGGTCGAGAGTCGGCAGCGTCTGGCTTTTCGCGAACCGACTCCCCAGTTCGGCGGCCTCCTGCTGCTTGAGGAGCTGCCTGAGTTCCGGCCTGTTAGTGAGCGCCGTCGCGATGTGTTCGGCCTCCGGGTATTCGCCCGGCTCGAAGGCGCGCGGCTCGTCCTCCGGCACAATCTCGATGTCCCAGACCAATTCGTCCGGGAACAGATTGGCCGCGCTTATCAAGCGGTCCCTGGCATCGTGCACCACGCTGCGGGCTACGATGGTTTCCTCCTCGCGAAAGGCCACGCCGGCCTCCGACCGGAGGACCGCCAGCGGCGCAAGGACTCCGACTTTGAGCCGGATGCGGTTTTCGTCGAGAAGATTCTGCGCGAGGCGGAGCGACTGGTTCTTCACGCGAAGGTCTTCGTAGGCGAATACAAGCTCCCAGTAAGCCTGCTCGACCTCGAAAACCGTCTCGAGTACCTTCTGCTCCAGTTGGTACGCGGCGGCTTCCTTGTTCTTGAGCGCGACGTGTATCCCCGTCGTGTTGACGTCCCTGCCGAAGTTCTTTAAGAGCGGCTGAGTAAGTGTCAGGAAGGCCTCGAACTTCTGCTCGCCGTTGGCGTCAAAAAAATCGCTCGTGGTCGAAAAGGGAATATGCGTGCTTAAGAGGCCGAGGTCGTACACGAGTCCCGTCGGTATCGCGCCGGTGATACCGCCGGAGACGAACCATTGCTCGGTCTCGATGGCCGACAGCCCGCCCGTGGAGATCGACACGCGCACCGGCAGCGGTATCTCGCCCTCGAAGTAGGTGGCGTTGAAATACAGGTGAGGATCGAACACGCCCCTTTCCGACTGAACGGCTGCATCGCTGATTCTGGGGACGTATCTTTCCACCTCGATGTCGAGGCTGTTCTCGAGCGCGGCCGCGACGCAATCGTCAAGGGAGAGGCCAAGCAGCCTGGCGCCGGGGTTCATCTCCTCGATCAATTCTTCGATAGACTGCTCGGGCGGCGCGGGCGTCTGGGCCCATGCGCCCCGGGCCAGGATCGAAAGCGATACGAGCGCCGCGGCTAAGAAGGCCGCGACGGGCGTCTTAAGATTCTTCAATGACAATGTTGTTCTCTTCCAGAAGCGTGGCCGTGGAGTTGGAGAGGTTTATGAGGGCCTTTGCGAAATCCAGCGTGGCGAGAATCTCGCGGCGCTGCGCGTCGACGAGTTCCTCTTCGAACTCGAGCACGTCGTGACTTGTCGAGACGCCGACCTCGAGCTTTTTGCGCTCGGCCTTGAGGCTCGCCTCGGCCAGCTCGACGGCCTTCGCGGTCACCTCGATGCGCTTGCGGCTGGTGCGGATGTCTCTGACGGCCTTGCTCACCTCGACGATGATCGCAAGCTTGAGGTTCTCGGCCTCCTTTTCCGACTGGAGCCGCTCGAGCTGGGCCTGCCGGTGATTGCCCTTGGCCGTCCGGTTCCCCAGCGGATATTCCGCCGTCAGGCCCAGTTGCCATGCCGGGGCGTTGCCGTCGACAATATCATCGAAGGCGTCGTCGAACTCGTCGGCAACCGCCAGAAACTGGCCCTCGGCGTTGACGTCGACGGTCGGAAGCATCTGATTGCCGGCGAACCGCTCGTTGATGGCGTCGTTTTCGATCTGCGTCAACGCGCTCTTGTAATCGGGCCGCTTTTCAAGAGCCAGCTCGAGTTCCGAGAGCAGGTCGATTTGCCTGTCTGTGATTTCCGGCTTTTCGGTCGGTTCTATACGAACGTTCCATCCCCGGGTATCTTTCGGGAGGTTGAGAATGCGCTTGAGGTTGTCCTCGATATCCTCCATCAGGCGGCGCGCAACGATGACCTCCTCCTCGCGCTGGGAAACGCCGGTCTCCGCCTGCAGCACCTCGAGCGGGGCCATCGTTCCCACCTCGAGACGAATCCGGTTCTCTTTGAGCAGGTCGCGGGCGAGCTCGAGCGACTGCTCGGTCACCTTCAGGTTTTCCCTGGCCGCCACGAGGTCCCAGTAGGCCGATTTCGCCTCGGCTATCACATCCATAACGCGCTTGCGGAAAGCGTCGATGCTCATGTTTCGCTCGCCGCGCGCGATCCTGATCTCGGCCATGTTGACGCCGACGCCGAAATCCTTGAGCAAAGGCTGGGTGATCGTGAGGTTGAAATCCAGGTTGTATTCCCCCGGATTCCTCACGTCGGTGAAGAACTCATCGCCGATGACGAGCGGATCGGGATCGACGAACGTACTCCGCTGAGTGAACTGCGACTGCTCGCGGTCGAACGTCACCCCGTATTCCGTTCCCGGAGCGAGTTTGCCCTCGAGCGTCAGGGCGAGGTCTCTGCGAATCGTTTCGGTGGTGCCGGCGTCGCTCGCGAGGCCCTCGCGCGTGGTCTGGGGCGATTCGGCCTCCTCGTAAGAGAATTCCAGCCGTATGGTCGGGTCGAATTCTCCTGTCGCGCTCTCCACCTCGGCGCTCTTGATGCTCGGGTTATACCTCTCGATCTTGATGTCGAGGTTCGACTCCAGCGCCCTCGTGACGACGTCGTCGATCCCCAGGGCGATCACATCCTGTGCCGCGCCCGGCGGCCGCCCGACGTCGACCAGGGCCGATTCCTCGGCGCGAACCCGACCCGGGCCGAGCAGACAAAGAAGCGCCGTCAATACGAAGCTCAGCGCCAATCTAGCGCGCGATGACATGTTCGTCGCACCTCCTCCGACATTTTCGTTAATGGGTTCATGAAAAAGCGTCACGTATTATATACCGGCCCCGCCGCATAATTCAAACGACGGGGGCAAAAAACCGGGATGGACCCGGCCGAGCGGGGGCGCGCCGGCGGGGGGCCGAACCGGGTGCAGGCCGGACTCGGACACCCCTGCGAACGGGTCCCGCAAAAAAAATCGAAAAAAGTACTTGACAGCTTTGACGCAGTGTGTTAAAATGATGTTTGACGCGATGCGTTATCGCAATAATGCTAATCTGGAAAGGGAGGTGAAAAAGCATGGCTGCAAGAAAGAAAACCGCAGGAAAGCGCGCGGCGAAGAAGGCCGTCGACGTGAAGAAGAACGGCCGCGCCAAGGAGGAAGGCGTCCTGAGGCGTCCTTTCCTCATCTCGGTCGGCGCGTTCGCGCTGGCAGAGGAACAGGCCTCGAGCGTGATCGACTCGCTGATCGAGAGGGGCGAAAAAGCCCGCAAGGCCGGCGAGAAATACATGAAGAAGCTGGAAAAGAACGCTCCCAAGGCCGCAAAAGGCTCCAAGGCTGGAAAAACCTCGAAGAAGAAGGCCGGCGCCGGCGAGGACCTGTTCGGACGCGCGCTCAACTGGCTGAACATCCCCACACGCAAGGAGATCGACAAGCTGAACAAGAAAGTCGACGCCTTGATGAAGAAGGTCGCCTGATTCAGGCCGACAACGAGCGGTTGTCCCCCCCTTTCAATCGCTCTCCAGAGAGAAGGGTGCGACCTGCGCCCGTCAGCTAAGGTCGCGCCCTTCTCCTTTTTTTGCGCCGAGGAGGCCGGGGTGATACAATGTCTGTTCGCGGCATGGACGGCGGGACGCCTTGTGGGGGGGCAAGTTGCCCCCCACACCCCGACATGAGATGCTTCGCATCTCTATTCCTGACGAGTATTGACGGCTTAATCAGTCTATGTACACATGAACGCGCCCGGTATTACTCTCTCGCTGGAACATTTCCAGCAAGAACCTGTCCCATGCGGCTGCCACATAGCCGACGCAAGGATACGAAGTATCCGCTGTCAGCGGCCACTGGCCGCCGGCGGGACGCTTCGATATACACTTCGCCGGACCGCGCCCCGAACGCATCGCATGGAGAACGGATTTTGAGCCACCCCTGTAGAATCGATCTGCACACGCATACGATCCTCGCCTCCGACTGCAGCGTGATGACGCCCGAAGAACTGATCGGTCGCGCGGCCGACGTCGGGCTCGACGGCGTGTGCATAACCGAGCACGACCACATACGGCCCTCGCCCGCGCTCGAGGCCCTCGCCCGCGAGCGCGGCGTTTTGTTGTTCTTCGGCATCGAGGCCGACACCGATTGCGGCGAGGTGCTCGCGTTCGGGCCGACCGAATATGCCCAGGGCTTTCATGAGCTTTTGCGCTTGAGGGAGGCCGTCGACGAGGCCGGCGGCGCCATCATCGCGGCACACCCGTTCCGCCGCGAATTCTCCCCATTCTACTCGGGCGCGGGCGCGAGGCGTCCGACGATGGACGAGGCCTGCTGCCGCCCGGTGATGCGAATGGTGGACGCGCTCGAGGTCGTAAACGGCGCCGCGACCATCGAGGAAAGCGAGTTCGGACGCTCCGTCGCCGAAAGGCTGGGCCTGGGCTCGGCCGGCGGAAGCGACGCGCACTCGGTCGACGGTGTCGGCATGTGCGTCACCGTGTTCGAGCGCAAAATCGCGTGCGGGACCGAATTTCTCGAAGAACTCCGCGCCGGCCGCTACCATCCCGAAGACCTCAGGGCCTCCCTCCCGCCCATGCAATAAAAAAAACCCGCCGGACCCGCACGAACATGCTCGATCGCGAGCATTACGAAAGATTCATCCGATCAGACCGCATTCTCGCCTGTTGCAAATTTTTCTGACAAATCGCTTGACAGGCCCTTGTTTATGTGGTTTAATTGCGTAATAATAATATTATTGATCCGTACTGTAAGAAATTCCACGGCCCAGGGCCGCTTTTTCGGGCGCGCCAGCAGATAAAAACGGCCATGTTCATCTCGTTAATCAACGCATCTCACCAGCACCAGCGGGACCCAGACGCGCATGTCAGCTACATTTTCGATGGAGATTATATGCATGGGTCCAGGAGGGAACGCAAACCTGTGGGAGCATTGCTAATTTACGACGCATATTATGTTCATGCAATCCCCCGCAATTAAGGGCGTTAAGGGAAGATGATAAGCAGCAATGCGAGGGCGGATCCGGCTTTCCCTTGAATGCTTATTGGTCAGCGCCTCGGGCAGATTAAGCTCTGTGCAGAGCATGCAAAAGATGTAGAATCCGTGCCGTCTTACCGAATTTAGGCAAGCGCTTCAGCGTTAACGAACAGGAGGAAAGCTATGGCTTCGAAGATTTCGTTGGATGCGATCAAGGTAATCATGCGAACGCAAATGAGAGCGTGGACCCACGACCCGGACCCAGCCAGGATTCATAACGGATCGATTCATGAGATGAAACTCAAAGGAGAGAAGTTAGGTCTACTCGCATCCTCACCCAGGGAAATGTACAACCTCCTTGTAACAGTGTCCGTGACCAAGGCGGCCCGTTTTTTCGATCCTGGAATACCCGACAACTGGGAACCAAGCTGGCCGGAGGATTGGGAAACCAAAAGCATTGAGTACGTTGCGGAGAAACTACATCAATCAGTGCCATAAGGGAGCTGAAAAACTCAGCAGGTCACTCTAAAAACCACCATGGAGGATTCAAGGAGAATGTATAAATCTATCCCGAGGATATTGCTAATTGTTCTGCTCTGCGCAGCAACCATAACATCGACAACCTTTGCTGAAGAGGAAGAGTCGAAACCGCTTTCGATTTCTTTTGGTTCCCTCAGCACGGATAATGACGATACAGGCGCGTCCATCGCCGCGGCATTCCTGCAATCGCTTCTCGATATTGCCGACACTGAGCAAGGAGAAGAAAGGATTTGGCGTTCTTGGCCCAATGCGGATAGTTCGCGAGAAAATATTATTGCTTTAACGCCGGAACTGGATGTTCGACTGGGATCCGAGGATGCTTTCGAGTCCATTACCGGTAAGATTAAATTTCTGTATCTGAATATGATGACAGAACCATTTGATCAAACGATCGAGAATGACTTGGCGTACAGTAGAAGAGGCTTGGAGATGGCTGAAGCGGAATTGAGGAAGGAAACAGACCCGGCGAAGCAAGCGGTTTTACATGGGGAAATAAGGCACTTTCTAGAGGGTATTGCGGGGGGCGAGACAGCAGCGGCAGAATATGCAGCGGCGGTTAACGCAAGGATTGTAGCCGGCGAGGATCGGACGACTATTTCGGGTCTTTACCTTCCTGATCCAAAGAAGCCATTCCATGCCATTCCCCTATCTTTTGGCTTCGAGACGGATAGCGAAGCGGATAACATTGCGGCTCTGGTGGAGGTTGGTTACGTTCCATTTGGCCCTATCAGCAGATTGAAGGGTTTTCGATTCGAAGAAAGAGGATATCGCCTCGGCGTAAACCCCCAGGTGGGAGTGTTCTTACAGGCCGGATACAAATTCGAACTGGACGACACGCCAGAGGACAGAGAAGGTGGGGAGATAGATGAAAGCGAGGAAGACCCGGACAGCGCCCTGTTCCGAGTAAAGGGTGAATTACTCTTTGAGACAGAACTAACCAATCTGAGCATAGGCTTTATCGGCGCAGGAGAAGAGGGTATCCCCGTCTCTGCGAGGGTCGAGCTTAAAGGGTGGTACGACATCGCAAACGGCGATTTTTATGACAGGGAAGTATTTGCACTTGTGCTTAAACTTAATGACAATACCCAACTCGATTTTCGATTCGAGCATGGGTCGGGAGCGCCTAACTTTAACGAGGGGGATCAGTTCGGTACAAATCTGACCATAAAATTCTAGATCTTTCGGCCCTGAATTGTGGGCGGAGACGGAGGCTTGCCCGAGTGCAAAAAACATGAAGAAGGCGATTGGAGAAACCTAACAAGCGGGTTGTTGTTCAGGCCCGCTCGCTTAGTTTGGAGGCAAAAGACTGATGGAAATGCGCGTCGTATAACGCGCATCATCCCCCACAGCATTTCTTGTATTTGCGGCCGCTGCTGCAGCGGCGGGGGCCGGACAGAGCGTCGATTTCATCCCAATGAAAATATGAAAAAAAGACCCGCGCGAAAAGAAGTTTCCCGTGCGGGCCTTTGGTGGACCTGACTGTGGTCTCGCAGTCGTGTTTAATGGGCCTCGACGTGCCCCCCCCATTTGCCGTGCATGATTTTGAACTGGGAGAGCTGGTACAATCCGGCAAAGCCGATCAGGGTGTACATGATTCTGGTCAGGACGGTCATGTGGCCGAATATCGTCGCGAACAGGTCGAACGAGAGTATGCCCATTAACCCCCAATTCAAAGCTCCGAGGACAATCAGGAACAGCGTAACGACGTCGATGCTTCTCATCATCTTTTCCATTTGTGTCTCCCTCCTCATCGGGGCCTGCTCGATGGACTACCCATCATATAAGAATGCCATTTTGTGATCGGGCGGGCAAGATTCGCAGAGTGCGCCGAAAGACATAATACGGGTGTCGTGTCAACCGTATAATGTCGGTCTCAGAGTCCTGTAAGTCGTCCAGGGCACGGCGCGCCGTGCCCCTACA
>CBDUSG010000006.1:0-18079 GCA_965369575.1 uncultured bacterium
GAAAGTTCCGGCGCCGGACGCCGGCCCGACAAGAGGATCGGCGGAAGCTCGCTGCGCGGCTGAAAGAGCCATCGGTTCCGAATTCATCGCGCTACTCGCGCACGAAGCGAAAGAAACAATCCCGAACGCGCCGACCGCAATGGCCGAAACACAAAAAAATAATGCCCGCCTGCGGGCAATCCACACCCCTCGCCGCGAACAGCTTTCTCTCAACATTCGGGCCGATTTTTTCATTTATCCTTCCCATAAATATACCACGAAATTTCACGTTGTGTCAAATATTGCAGGGTTTTCGTCCTTCCGCGGTCCGAGCGGTTGAGGCGGCGGCCCCCAGATATGCCGGAAACACGGTCGCAACATCCGTTGACTATTGCGATTGGCCGATATATGATGTCCGCACGGCAATTTTGCCCCCTAAAATGAGGAGATGGCCGATGGCAAGAGGCAAAAGAGGCGACTCAAAAGAGAATGGAAGGGGAAAAAAGGACCGCGAGTCTTTCGAGTCCGCCGGAAAGCCGAAAAAGGTCGGCGCAATCCAGGTGATCGATTTCAGCAGTGTCAGCTTCGAGCAGCCCCATCCGGATGTCGGCGTCGCCAGGATATTGATTGCGAATGCATCGTGGGTGAACACGGCCGAGGGCACGGTTGTTCTCGACACGCTCATCTTCCCTCACCTCGGCGAGGAAATGAGGGAAAAGATCAATGAGACCGGCGGCCCGGTGAAATACATAATCTACACACACGGTCATCGCGACCACGTCGGCGGAGCGCCGGCATTCCTCGACGACGCGCCGGAGATAATCGGCCACCGCTATCTTCCGGAACGCCTCGAGAAATACCGGATTCTGGCCGAGCATCGCGCGCGGATCGCCTCGATCCAGTTCAATATTCCCTTCATGCCCGCCGAGCCCTCGTTCGTAGAGCCGACGAAACTCTACGATGGCTCGATGACGTTTTCGCTCGGCGGCAAGACGTTCGAGCTGTATCACGCCCGCGCCGAGACCGACGACCACACGTGGGTGCACGTGCCCGAAATCAGGACCGTGTTTGTCGGCGACCTCATCATCGCGGGATTTCCCAACATCGGCAACCCGTTCAAGCCGACACGCTTTGCGCTCTCGTGGGCTCGCGCGCTCGAGGCTGTCCGCGAAAAAGAGCCCGAGATGCTCATCGCGCACGGCGGGCAAGCCGTTTATGAGGGCGCCGACGTCAAAGAGCTGCTCGATGTCACCATCGAGGCCGTATATTCGATCCACGATCAGGTAGTCGAGTGCATAAATAAGGACATGCCCATCGACGAAATGATACACGCCGTCGTGCTGCCCGAGCACCTCAAGGATCACCGCTATCTTCGGTTCCTGTATTCCCGGCCCGAATTCGCCGTGTACAACATATATCGCTGGTATCACGGATACTTCGACCACAATCCCGCGCATCTGCTGCCACGTCCGGATCGCGAGGTCAACGACGAAATATTCAGTCTGATAGGCGACCGAAAGGCCGTTCTCGAAAGGAGCGGCGAGCTTTTCAAGCAGGGCAAGCCGCAGCTCGCGCTTCAAGTACTCGACGTCCTGCTCAAGCACGCGCCGGACGACGTCGAGGCCCGAAGGCTGAGGCTCGAGCTTCTCGAGGTCCTCTGCGAGCAGGATTCTTGCCTCATGTCGCGCAACACATGGGTATATTTCATGGAGCGAGAAAGGGAATTTCTCGAGTCACACGGATAAGCTGCACCGACGGAGTCTGCGTGATATAGTATTACTTGGGACTTATGTGTTTTCAAATTTCGGAGGTGCAGCGATGAGCGAGCAGGCCGGTATACCAAATCTGGAAAACCTGACCGATGAGCAGTGGGAGCAAATGGGGCTCACGCCGGAAGAGTTCAAAGAGAACATCGCCAAAATGCAGGAGCGCGAAAAGCTCGCGCCCGCCGTCGGTGACGTAGCGCCCGATTTCGAGATCAAGCGACTGTCCTCGAGCGGCAAGCCGACCGACGAGCTTGTGCGCCTGTCCGACATGCGCGGCACGCCGGTCGCGCTCATCTTCGGCTCCTACACCTGACCGCCCTTCCGCCTTCAGGCGGTCCGCCTGAACGAGCTATATGAGACCTACCGCGACCGCGTCGACTTCCTCTGCGTATACATACAGGAGGCCCACCCCAGCGACGGCTGGCAGGTGCCCATGAACAAAGAAGAGGGCGTAGTTTTCGCACAGCCCAAAACCGAAAGCGAACGCGTCGAGGTGGCGGTCGCGTGCGTGCTTAGCCTGAGTCTTGCGATGCCGATGGCGCTCGACGACATGGGCAACACCGTCGACACCGCCTATGCCGCGCTCCCCGAGCGGTTGTATATGCTGGACACCGAAGGCCGCATCACCTACCGCAGCGGCCCCGGCCCGTGGGGCTTCGATATGGACGGGTGGGAAAAAGCGATTAAGGAAGTGATCTGACGACAATCTCACCATCGATCGAAGAGCATTTGTAGGGGCGAGCCTCCGTGCCCGCCCTTTTTTTAATCCTCGGATTACGCAGATTCGCACGGATGATTCTTTTATTTCCAGACCTATCAGTCGCAGAGAAAACACCTTCCCGCCTTATCCCCGCCGCTACTGCCTTATCATAGTGATTTTTGTCCTCCCCACGTCGTTTCCGCTTTTGTTCTGTAATTCCTGTCTTCGCTTCGTCGCTCGCGCTTTCATTTCGTAATTCCTGTCTTCCCCTCGTCGTTCCTGCTCTTATTTCGTCATTCCCGCGAAGGCGGGAATCGGACGAGAACATCCTTTACGACATTGCCTGAGGCGGCCGCGCAGGGCCGCCGCTACGATTATGACCGGCATCGACGCGCTTCCGCTGTGGTTTGCTGTGAACGCGAAAGATTACGCGGTGAGTATCCGCTTTAATCTCGCCGAATAAGCTCTCCATTTTCAAGCTCTTACCCGATTCGTCCTCTTGGATTGACAAACAGTTCGTTGCACGATTTTTCGAATGCGTGCTATTCCTATTCTCGACAATCGACGAACCCAGCGCAGGTTTCCCAACAGGAGGTTCAATTGCCAATGCAAAATAGGGCCAAAGAGAAACGAGCCGACGAGAGAAGCCGCACATCCTTGAGCGATCCGCCGAATGAATTCACGCGCAACACGGTCTTGACGCCCGAACAGGCCGCCCGGATCAAGGAGTCGATCCCGGGTGCCAGGCCGAGGCGCACCTTCCGGTTTCATATGAAGCTGGTCGAGGCAGACAGGGGCCGCCGCAGCATCGAGGGCTACGCATCCACGCGCGATCTCGACCGCACGGGCGACGTCGTTCAGCCCGGCGCGTTCGCCGAGAGCCTGAGAGACTTTATGGCGAACCCGGTCCTCACTTACATGCACGACTGGAGCGATCCCATCGGCAAGGTGACCGATGCCCGCATCGACGAGGTCGGCCTTTATATCCGCGCCCGGATTTCCGAGACGGCGGAGAGAGTGTGGAAACTCATCGAGGAGGGCATACTCCGCGCGTTCAGTATCGGGTACGAGGTTATCGACGAAAAGCTGATCGACGGCGTCAACCACATCCTCGGGCTTCGGCTCTACGAGGTGGCGATCGTCAGCATACCCGCAAATCGCAGGGCGCTGTTCTCGGTGAGCAAGGCCCTCGAGACAGGGGACGACCTTGTGGCGCACTGCCACGCCTGTCCCTCAGGCGGAGTCCGACAGACCGACCGCAGTCATGCGCCTGCAGCGGATCCGGGCCGATCGGAATACGAGATGACGGAAATACAAGCCGTTTTAAGGGAGGTGATGGACAAGCTGAGCGCGGGAGGATCGACGGCGACCGGGTGGTAGCTTCAGAGTTTGCCCGCTTTTCGACCGGGTCAGCCCGGTCGAAGGCTCGCGGCGGCCGCCGCCGCATGCTGAATAGTTTCGAAAGACCGAACAAACACACAACCGGCAATTCCACAGGGAGGAAACAATGACAGACGCTACGACGAGAACCGACAGCGAACTGCTCTCTCTCGTGCACGCCATCAAGGAGAAGGTCGACTCCGGCGCGCAGAGAGAACTCATCGCGAGGATGATTCGCGACACGCTCAAACAACAGAAGGGCTCCCTTCGCGAGCGCACTCTGAGAAAGGGCGAGTACTGCATCGATTCCGACGCCTTCTCGCCGCCCAGGCTGCCCGCCGAGCTGCAGGCGCGCGCCGACGACGTTTACCTCGCATCGAAGTTTCTCAGGCGCGACCCCCGCCGCCTGAAGATGTGGCGCGAGTTCGCGAGCGAGGCCTCGGCGCTCCGCAAGGCCATGGACACGGCGACAGCCGACGAAGGGCTCGAGTGGGTCCCGACCGGTTTCTCGGGCGAGCTCGTTCGCAAGGTCAAGCTACAGCTCAAAGTGGCCGCGCTCCATCGTCGCATCGTGACGCCGACCAATCCGTTCAAGCTGCCCATAGACGGGGCCGATGCGACCGCCTATCTGTTCGCCGAATCCACGAGCGACACTTCTACAAAGATAACCGCCTCGACTCCCGGCACGAGCGGCGTCACGTTCGACGCCGTCAAGCTCGCGTGCCGAGTGCTCGTATCGACCGAGCTCGAGGAGGACAGCGTTGTTGCGATCCTGCCGCTGCTGCGCGACAAGATCGTGCAGGCGCTGGCCGAGGCCCAGGAAGACGCCACGATCAACGGCGACACGGCCGGCACGCACATGGATGGCGACGTCACATCTTCGACGGATGTTCGCAAGGCGTGGAATGGCTATCGCAAGACCGTCTTGAGCGCGGCCAAGATCGACTGCTCCACTTTCAATAAGACCAACCTTCGCGCCATCCGGACGGCGATGGGCAAGTACGGCGTGAACCCGAACAATCTCGCGTGGATCGCCGGCATCAGCGACTACAACAAGATGCTCGGCCTCGACGAAGTCGTCACGCTGGACAAATACGGCCCGAGCGCCACGATCCTCACGGGTGAGCTCGGCAAGTTCGACGGCATTCCCATCGTCGTGAGCGAGTTCATTCGCGAAGACCTGAACGCAAGCGGTATCTACGACGGCATAACAACCGACAAGACCGTGCTGCCGCTCGTCTACAGGCCCGCGTTCCTCTTCGGCGACCGGCGCAACATCACGCTCAAGGTCAGCCAGGAATTGTACATGGAAACCGACCAGGATGTCGCGATCGCGACGCAGAGGCTCGACTTCCAGCCCGTGCAGGACGCGACCACCGAGCCGATTGTCGGACTCGGATACAACATCGCCACGTAGTCCGCAAACGCTCCCGGTGAGGCCCACTCCCGGATGCTGCACCCGCGAAAACGGCGGAGGAAAGGGGGGACCCCGACTTTATGAGACGGAAACTGACATGCCGATCCACAAACGAGGGGACGCCCCTTCCGCCCGCCGGAAACCCGGCAGGGCCGTTCGGGGTGAGCCGGTCTGCGGCGCGAAGACGCATGCAAGTGGGTCGAGGAAAAAACATGACTGAAAGGCCGCCTCTCGATTCCGAACAGAGCGATTTGTCGAATGATCGCCCGCGTGATGAGAGAAACGTTGCGCAAGAAAACATCGAAAGGCGCTCCATAAGAACCCGAAAGGCCCGGCTGCTGACCGCGCTTCACAAGCTGGCTCCCCGGGGAATAGAGAAAACGAAGCCGACCGAGAAGTCTACGGAGGCTCCACCGGAGGCTTCCGCCGAAAGAAGAGTGAGCATTTATGGCTGACCTGACGATACTGGCGAACGTAAAAGAATATCTCGACATCGAATCCGCCGACACCGCGTTTGATTCGCTCCTCCAGAGGCTGATAGCGGCCTCGAGCCGGCAGATAGAGGCCTACTGCAATCGCGTGTTCGAGATAAAGAGCTACTCCGAGAACTACGACGGCAACGCGAGCGATATTCTGTTTCTGAAAAACACCCCGATCACCTCGGTGAGTTCCCTCTCTATAGAAGGCGAGAGCGTCGACTCCGCGGATTTCAAAGTGTACGACGATTATCTTCGACTGGTGTCAAGGCTGTTTACGCCGGGAGAGCTGAATATCGCCGTCCAGTATTCGGCCGGTTATTACGATCCGCAGAGCGAATCGGCTCCGGCAGAAGTCGAGGATGCGTGCATCCAGCTTACCGCGTTCAAGTTCAATTTGCGCGGGGCCGAAGGACTGGACGAAAAGCGTGTGAACCAGAATACCGAGTCCTTTGCGGGCGTCGCGATTCCGCTCTCGGTCGCGATCATACTCGATAAGTATCGGCGCCCCCTGCACGGCGCAATATGAGAATGGAGATGCCGAAATGTCCCACGTTCATTTGATATCGGGGGCGAACACACTGAGGCTGAAGGGACTAATCTATCCGCAAAAGGATGAGCTCGATATGGGCATGACGATGGGAACCTCTCGCGCCGGCGACGTATACGTAAGCAAAAGGGCGGAGCCCACGCTGACGCTCGCGCGCTCGTTCACCGGGGTCCGCGATGAAGACTACGACGATCTGCGAAACTGGTACACGAACGTGTCGGAAGGGCCGCGAAACACTTTCTCATTCGTCGACGGCGACGGCTCGAATCAGACGGTTCGCTGGATCAACGGCCTCCGTGACTGGCAGAAGGACTCGAACAATCGATGGTCGGGAATGATGCTGCTGCGTGTCGAAGGCTTCCAACCCTGAGGATAACGAATGAAGTCGCTCACATCGACAGCCAAGACACATAGCCAGAGTCGGTACAACGAGCCCGTACTGTTGCTGGAGATCGATTGGTCGGGAACCGAGACTGGGCGGTACGCCGACCGCGATGTCTCGATCGAGGGTGCGGACTATGCGGGCATCGTGAAGCAGGTCGGACCGATCTCGGCCGCCTTTGCCGATCCGGCCTCCGAGTTCGCGCCGGTGACGGTTGTCCTGTTTCCCGAGGACGCCCTCAGGGAAAAGCTCGCGACGACGTCGCCGGAAGGAAAGGCCGCGCGGATCAAGCTTTTTTTCGAGGGCACGACGGCTGCCGACGCAATCGAGCTGTTCACCGGACATCTTGAAAGTGCGACCGTTCCCGGGCCCGACGCGATCGAGCTGCGCGTGGCGGGACTCTTTTCGAAATATGACACGATGTTGCCCGGCGACTTCGTTTCGTTAAACGATTTCCCCAAGGCCGACGCCGACGACGTCGGCAGGCACTTACCCATCGTATTCGGAGATGTCCCTTCTCTGCCCACACTCAAAGTGAAGACCGGTCGAACGACAAATCTCAACGGAAGCGTTCTCTCGAACGACACAACCATTGAGACAGACGATGCAAGCGGTTTTCCCGCCTCCGGCACACTGCTCATCGAAGAAGAGGAAATTACCTACACCGGCGTCAGCGGAAAGGTTTTCACCGGCTGCAGTCGCGGTGCGAACGGCACCCAGGCGGTGGATCATTTGAACCGCAGCGAGGTCATCGAGTACATGACCGAGCACATTTATCTGGCTGCCGGGCACGCGTGCAAGGCAGTGAACAACATCAGGGTGAGCGGCGTCCCCGTCGAGGCGGGCGCATGTATCGTCGACCTGAACGATACGGGACCGATCCCGGGCAGGTCGCTGGCCACGCTTACCTTCGTGAACCGTCCCAGGGCGCGGCGTTATTCGCAGGCGTCGCGATTTCTGGAAATGCAGTTCGATGCGACAGCCGCCGGCAACGAGGCCGTCAATCCCACGTATTGCTACGACACCACCCTCGACGGTTTTGCGACTCTCGTGTCGAAGATATCCGGCAGCGCCGGCAACGACACTCTTCGTATCAAGCAGACGACCGACGTCACCGGATACGAAGACAAATTCGGCGAGATCCTCAAGGCATTCCTGATGGTCGAGCATTTCGAAAGCAAAAAATTCACCGACGACTACCTGAGCGCCTACATCGCGGGCCAGTCCCACAACCTTGCCAAACCCAGCTCAGAGGATACGACCGGCGGCGGCGGAGACGTGGACATCGATCACGGGCACACGCATTCGATTACCGGCGAGCACACCCACACCATGACGATCAAGAAGGAGCCCGTATTCAGCGACAATCTTGTGCAGACCGGCGGCACAACGGGTCTGTGGGCTGAACTCAACGACATAGCCGGCAACAACCTCAACAGGAGCGGATTTACCACACAGACAAACACCGACAGGAGCCTGCAATGCAAGGTTGCCACCACGACCTCGAAGGGAACCGTCCAGAGGGTCCAGTTCTGCTGCCGCCGCGGTGAGACCGGCACCGCGGGCTCGTTCTATCTCCGTTTCTATCTCGGCGGTGTGCTCGAAAAGACCTATCTCGTCAGCGGCACGTCGACACCTCAGACCTGGAAATCCGGATGGGAGACCATCAGCGGCCTGGACTGGAGCGACCTCGAGGCCTCGAATACATATGTCCTGATCACTCCGGCAAGCGGCAACTCGGAGAATATTCGGCTCTTCGGCGTTTGGTATGAACTCGAATATCTGGAGCAGCCGGACGACTATGAAGGCGCGGGCACTAAAGGCAGCACCGACGTTAATAACCTCAGCGTCGCCAACGCCGGTGTGATCAATGAAGAGCCGATCAGTTCCACCTCTGTCGTGGAAGGGGTGGATGTCACGCACCTTGTCGGCAAGGATTGGACGTGGTTCAACAACCGCGAAGTTTGGGTCGATTACAACGTCGTGAGTTCGGACGATGGAGTCGCGGGCTACATATTGCATGTATGGTTCGAGGTCGAATACGCGCCATACGAGGAAGTTGTCAGCGACGAAGTCACCTGCGGCGTCCAGGGCATCGAGACCAACGGCGACGCCACCGGCGCCTTGATCGAGAATCCGGCCGATGTCATAGAGCATGTTATTACGAGCTGTCTCGGACTGGACAAGAACACGTATATCGACTCCGATTCCTTTGCAGCCGCACGCCAGAGCCTGGACACAGCGGGTGCGCGGTTCGCCTTTGCGCTGCTCGACAACACGAATGCCTCACGGCTGCTTCGCTCGCTGGCCGAACAGGCGCGGAGCCGGCTGAAGTTCGACTCCGGCAGGTTCCAGCTCATCTATCGGGCCGATTCGTTTGGCCAGACATCGAGAGACGTGGTCTGGTCCGAGCTGCTCGCCGGGGGGTCCCCGAGGGTTCGGCATGCGGGCCTTGGCAGCGTGTTCAACCGCATCGTAGGTTATCACTCGCGCGACTACTTAAAGAGCGGAGCTTTGCCCGACCGATATTCCGACTTCTCGCTTTCTGAGGACACTACGAGTGAGTCCGATTACGGTCCGCGCGAGCGGGAGATGGAACTATTCACATTAAGGAACGCCTCCTACGCGCAGGACTTGCTCGACTTTATCGTCGCCCGCCATGCCAAGCCTGTACGAAGATATATCTGGAGATCCTTTCTGCGTGATGTCGACCTGGAAAGAGGAGACATCGTGGATATCAGCGATCTCGATCTCGATATTCTGAAGGTCAAGGGAGAGATAGTGAGCAGTTCGTTCCTTGCGGGAGGGTATGCCAAGAAGGAGCTGGACTCGGTTGCATTCGAGGTGGATCTGGAATCGTTCGCGTTGTACTGGTCGGCGCCCGGTGGAACCTATATCAGGCTCGCAGGCGACGCTTTGTATTTTGTCATCGGCCGGGAACTCGTGGCGCGCCTCACCGGCGACGGGATCCTGTACGCCAGGGGTTTCGTAATAGGCGACCAGACGCTTCCAGTAGCGACGGCCGGACCGCTCTCATACGATTCGTCACGCGGGGCGATCGCGTTTGCGCTCTCCGACAACACTCGTGTGATGGAACTCAGCGCAGCGGGCAACATCCTGCTTCCCATACAGGAGGAAACAGACCAGAGTCTTTCGTTTGACGGAGCCGACGATGAGATCAATTCCGGCCCGAACAAAGTGTACTTCAACATAAGCGGCGCCCGCGCCGCCGTGGTGACGGCGGCCGGCCTGCTGCGGCTGCCGAAGCAACTCGTCGAGAACTGTAACTGGGAGTTACTCCTTGGATAGAGGTGAAGAAATGAGACGAATCCCCGAGGCAAACCGAAAAGCGGCTTTCCCCCTTCTTACTCTTACGTTCTGCGTCGTCACCGTCTGGCTCCTGCTTTTTTCGGGCCCATGCGATCTCGCAAACCGCGCGGCGATGGCGGCGGCCTACAACTTCCGCGCCACCACGAACATCGGGGCAGGCGATGTAGTCGTCTGGGACTCGGCGACCGCCTACGCCGTCAAAACGACAAATCAGGAGGGCGAGCAGACGGTTGCGGGGGTCGCGGCAGAGACCGTGACATCCGGCAGCGACTGCACGATTCGGCAGGATGGCGGGCGCGTGACCGTAAATGTTGTCGGTTCCGTTTCAAAGGGGGACTGGCTCATAACATCCACGACCGTAGGGAAGGCCAAGGGTGTCTCCTCGCTGCGGTCGGGCATATTCGGCCGCGCGATCACGGACGGCGGAACTCCGGCGAGCGGGCAAGTGTACGCCAGCGTCAACCTCGGATTCCTTGGCTACGATCAGGGTGGCGGCGGCGTTACGGACCACGGCGCCCTCTCGGGTCTTGGCGACGACGATCACACTCAATATCATAATGACACCAGAGGCGACGTCCGCTATCTGTACCGCGAAAACACTTCCGCGTTCACGCCCGACTCCGATTACGAGCCTGCCACCAAGAAATATGTGGATGACAGCTCCGGAGGGAGCCCCGGCGGAGCGGCCACGAATGTCCAATACAACTCCGGCGGCTCATTCGGAGGCGACTCGGACTGGACGTATGATGACACGCTCAATCACATGCTGCTGCAGAACGGCCTCTTGGCGGTCGAGGAGACGGTCAGAATCTACCGCGTCGGCTCGCTCGATTTCCGATGGGATATCAAAGCGCCCTCGGGCCTCGCAGCAGATTACACGCTCACGCTTCCCCTGGATGACGGAACAAGCGGCCAATATCTTCGGACCGACGGCGGCGGAATCCTCTCGTGGGCTGCTCCCTCCGGCTCCGGAGACATGCTCAAGTCCGTATATGACGCGGATGCGGACGACGACATAGACGTGGCGGCGGGCGGAACGGAAAAGAGTTCATGGACGCAATATGCAGTTCCATATCTGTCCGCCTCTACCACCGTCAGCGAAATTCCGATAGGCACGGCGAATCAACTGCTTTCGGTCAATGGCGGCGCGAACGGATACACGTGGGTTGACCCGGCGTCGACTACCGGGTACATTCCGTTTGAGATGAGACTTGGCGTACCTGAAAATAATCTAAATGTCATAGATTTCCGTCAAGGGTGGGCAGCAGGAGCTTATCGGAACTATGCCCGGCGAACTGCCCTTTCCGGCACGGATACTTCAAGCGATCTTTACCTTGGTATTCAACTGCCGTCCGATTTCAGTTCATTTCCGGGTTCAGCCAACATCTATATCAACGTCTTTTCGATTGACTATGCAAACAACACGATCACGCTTACCGTGTACGACGATGCCGGAGACCCTGATGATGGAGTCAGCGGTGCTTCTATAAACACATCAGCGGATTCTGTGTGGCAGGAAAAGAGCGACCAATTGACAGAGGCCTATACAGCGGGCGACTGGATTTGGATAAAAGTGAACATGACGCTCGACAGTGCCGGTGACGATTACTACCTTATCGGAGAGGGGCACATTGTATATGTTAAGAGCTAAATTGACAATTCTTCTTCTCTTCTTCTCTGTTTCTGTGTGGGCGCAACCGATTATAAGCCCTGCGCCGATTGAGGAGACGTTCACGCTTAACCGGATCGATCTCACTCCAGAATCCCAAAAAAATATTGCCCCCACTCTTGAGCCGGGTTTCTCAAAGAAGGCGGGCGGGGACCTCTTTGTCGCCAAGTTTGGGAGTGATAAGTTCCGCTACGACTATGACGGAGAGTGGATTGAATTCGAGCCGCTCAACCATCTTCCCATCCTTGCGGCTTCGGCGACCAACGAGCTTTATTTTCCGAACTACTGGACGGACACAAATCTACGGTTCACCGTCAAGGACTATGGCGTGAAGGTGGACATCGTTCTCATGTCCAGTAAAGCGCCGAGCAAGTTTGATTTCCGCGTCACCGCGTCCGGAAGGTGGGAAGATAACTGGATAAAGCAAGCGATTGTGCTTGCCAGCAATGACCCTGATGGCCTTCTGTCACGAGTGGATACGCAGAAGGTTGGTGGAGTGTGGACATATACTCTACTCGAAACCTATACAGAAAAGAACTACCCGCTTATCCTTGATCCGACATTCGATCTTGCGAACTCCGTCGATGACACAAGACGAATACAGAGATACACACCGACTACGTATGACCTAAACCAGCCTACCTATGACATGGCGACTTTCGGAAGATCGCAGAACGCATATCAGTTTTGGTCATTCGCTCGATGGGCTACTACGTCAATTCCTCGTGCAAGCAAAATTCTAACGTCGAATATTTCATTCAAGGCCTACAACAGCAAATCGGATACTTTCAATACTACTATATGGGCCTTGCAGAAGGACAATAAATGGGAAACCTCTAATGGGTTTAATACAACGAGCTACGTGGACGGTGCCGCGCTTGACGCCGCTCCCAAGTATTCGACTTCCGTAACATGGAGTTCAGTTGCAGCGTGGACAACGGGGAACTGGTACGACTCGCCCGATATAAGCACGATTCTACAATTATCCGTCGATGACGTGGAATATGATCCCTTGGGCTCGGAAGACAAGTACGTAGCTTTCAGAATAGATCAAGGGGATGGGGTTACAGGCGGCACAGCCGTACGAAACCCTGATTCCTATGACTATGACCCCGCCAGTGCCGCTGAGCTCGATGTGACGTTTGACCCGTGGGCCGAGGTCATGCTGCAGGGCGGCTTCCGTCTGGATAGTGATGGGCTGAGATACTACGGGTATTGATATGGTGTTCATCTCGAATTTGACTGCATTGACATCGAGGTGGAATCGGAAGAGGCGGCGGAGGTAGGGCAATGCCCAACGGCGACTGCCCCATAGGGGCGGCTCACTCGCAGCAGATACGACTGCTTGAAGAGGACATCGAGCGGATCGATCAGCGCATGTCTCTCAAGGCCGAGGCCGCCCACCTTTCGAGGATCGAGGCGAAGATGGACAAAATCAGCGACATGTTCTGGGCGCTGGTCATGCTTGTGCTGGCAAACCTGGTGGGGGTCATACTGATGCTCCTGAAAATACGACTGTAACTCGATGAGCAATCATAACGTGTGAATAAAAGCGCGGTTGCAATTAAAGCATATCGGGAGAAGGAGGTGGTAAAAGTTGGCTTTTGATACGAAAAAGGCAGTTGAAAAGGGATTCCAGACGCTGGGGACGACCGGTCCGGCCGCGGCCATTGGCGCCGTGATAGGGTATGGGCTCCCCGGCTCGGTCAAGGAGCTTCAAGGCCAGGAACATGTGGTCGCGGCGGCCTCGACGACGCTGATTTCCATAGCCCTGAATATGTTTCGGAACTGGTGGAAACACCGCCGCTAGCAGGCCGATCCCCAACGGCCCGCCACGAACCGCTACGGCGCAGTCGGGTCGCCTGGCGCCGGCTGGAGAATCCGGGCAATGGATTCCGTGAAGGCCGATGCCGGCGGTCCGCCGCCGTCGGCTCGCAATGTTCAGTTGTCACGGTTGGCACAGGACGGACTAACGGAGCAGACAGGATGCTGCAGGATATTATCGAGACGCTGCCCCTGACCTTTAAGACAGACCGGCAGAACGAGGAATTTCATTCCGAGAACGTGAATCCGCGACTGCACAGGATAGTCGCATTCGCCTCGCTCTGGGTATTTCGGAAGTACGGGCGCTTCTCGGAAGTGACTGAGGTATTTCGCACGTCGGGGGAACAGCGCTCGATATATCCCCATGCCCCCTCGAAGAAATCCGTCCATCAGTTCTGGCGCGGATGCGACATAGTCGTCCGCGGTCTCGGCTCGGCGGAACACGCGCGAATCCGGGATGCCGTAAATTCGCTGTTTCCATATGGGAAAACCGGCCATCAGAGCTGCCTGTATCATGACGTCGGCGTCGGTCCGCACTTGCATTTTCAGGTGAGAGGCTGAGCGATGTCCGCGAACGGTTGAAAATCATCTCCCCCCGACTGTAGAATATAAGAGACGCTGTCATGCATGACGGCGTTCCTGTCGCCTTTGCACCCGGCCTCTTTTTCGAAAGGCTGATCGAAAATTGAAATTGCTCATCGAATCCGGCATCGAGCCTCTCGTGAGCGCCCTCAACGACATTGAATGCATCCGCACGGTCTACAGTTGCGAGGGACACTTCAACCGACCCGTGAACGAAAAATTCCTTCCGACGGCATACGTGACATTCGGCGTGAACGACATCGAGCGGTTCCTGCGGCTATATGATCGGATACTCGCTCAGAGCCGACGCGAATCCGACGTAGATTACAGGTTGACGTACGATTGCGTGTTAGGCAGGTATACTCTTTCGATCTGGTCCGAAGCCGGACGGCGCGAGCCGGCGCTGAAGCGTGCCGTCGTCGATGAGGCAATTGTGAGGCTTAGCAAGGCGATCAGAGACGGCGCGGAGCGGCCCTCTGCAAGTCCGCAAGGCGATGTTGACTCTCGCCGAGGCGGCTCACCGCATCCTTGCAGGGAGTCGGGCCCTCCATGCGTCCTGGTGATTCCCCCAAAAAATCCGGCCTGCCCTTTCACCGGGCCGGACGCAACGGGTAACCGGGGGGCGTGATGGGCGCGAAATTCGACGGCAAGTTCATCAGCTTCCACTGCGAATGCGGGCAGATCATGAAAGTGCCGGTCGAACACGCCGGCGCCAGAGGCTCGTGCAAGGCGTGCGGCCGCAGGCTGATTGTTCCAACGCCGGCGCACAGCTTGGGCGACGAGGAGTCCGCAATGCCACCGGACGATATCGCTCGCATGCTGCAGCAAAGAGACCTCGAAGGCTCGTACTCCGAGGAGGATCTGATCACCTATCCGGATCGACTGCCGCCGAGGAAGCCGCAGCCGAGGCCGGCGGAACCCCTCGAGGCCGACAAGACCCTGTTTGAAATGCTGGGAGACATCCTCAGGTATCCCGTCGCAAACAAACAGGCCATGCAGATATTCCTGTCCGGGGCGATCCTGTTCAGCCCGATCGTATGGAAGGCCATGCTGATCGGAAAGTTTGCCATGTTCTGTTGCGTGCTGTACGTCGTCCAGCTATTCATTCTGGTGTCGATTATCAGTATCCGGCTGATGTATTTCAGCTACCTGCTGCTGATAATCGAGAACTCGGCGATGGGAAGCAAGCATATTCCCGACCTGCCGGTTTTTCAATCGTGGCAGGACAACCTGCTGGATTTGCTCAAAGTGCTCGCAGCGTCGGCGATAGCGTTTGCGCCTTTTCTCGTATACTCGGCTTCAATAAACATCGAGCTATTTTCCGAACTGATGGAAGCGTCCGCCAGGGGCGAGCCCCCCGGAGAGGAGATCATGGGCGGCGCTTCCTACAATCTCGCCATGCTCATGCTGATCTATGCGGTCGCCGCCTTCTATATGCCGATGGTCTTTATGGTGTTGGTCGTGACCAAGAATTTCGCCAAGGCCGTCAATCCAGTCTTCATTTTCCGTTCTATAGTCAGGATATGGCGCGAGTATCTGGCGGCGATGGTCATAATATTCCTGTTCCTCAGGACCTCGCTTACGATTTTCACGATACTGAAAGATATACTTGCCGTCGACTGGCTCAGTGCGGCCGCGGCCTATGTCGGCGAGCCGGTAGTCAAATTCTACGTTATCGTCGTCACCATGCATGTCATCGGTCTGCTTTACTATCGGAACTCGAAAAAGCTACAATGGTAGTGTAATATGAGCTTCTTCGATAAAATAGATCGGGGCGTGGACACGGTTGCATCGCTGATTGCCAGCCCTCCCAACCGGACGTACGCGAAGGTCGCCGTATATTTTCTGCTGGCCTTCATCGTCATCGGCGTACCGTATTCCCTCGTGCGACACGTGCAGACCAGCGGATTCTACGTCGTCAGCGTCGAGCGTGAAAAAAAGGCCGGCGTCAAAATCGCCAGGGGGATAGAACGGCGTATGCTGCTCGTCCCGCCGAGTGACCGGCGCTCGCCATACGTGACCGAGATCGGACGTCGCGTTGCCGAGCAGAACAATCCGTGGGGCATCGAGTTCAGCTTCAGGATAATCGAGGACGACCGTATGGTCAACGCGTTTGCGCTTCCCGGCGGCAGAATCTACATAACGACTGGAATGCTGAACAGGCTCGAGAACGAAGCCGAGCTGGCGGCGGTGCTCTCGCATGAGGTGGCCCACGTCTCGCAGCGGCATTACGCCCGCAACATGGGACGCCAGATGATGATGTCGTGGGTGAAGAAGTTTCTTGGCGGAACCGACCAGGCGATCCTCGAGGCTGGCTCTTCCGTCGCCACGAAGATTGCGTTTCTGAAGATGGGGCAGGACGACGAGCTCGAGGCCGACTACTATGGAACCCTGAGCATCTACGACCTAAACTACGATCCGACAGGCGCGCTGACCCTGGCCATGAAGCTTTTGGCGATAGAAGAGGAGATGCCCGACTTCGCAAAAGCCCTGACCATGACACATCCGCCGTCGCGCGAAAGGGTCGAGGCCGTGAAGGCTCTGAACGAGACTTTTCCCGCTAAGGAAGGCCTTGTCCTCGGCGAACAGCGATACAGGAAAAATATCAACCCCAAGCCGTACGCGGCCCGGAAGCCTCCGAAGAGACAGCCGCAACCGCAGCTCCAGCAGCGCAGATGAATCCCGCGGGCGGGACCGAATCATAGTTTGCCGACCGTGCACATGTAGATGACGGTCTCGTCCTCGCCGTCGACTCCCAACAGTTGATTCACCTCTTCATCATAGAGTGCGCCGATGGCGCAGCATCCGAGCCCGAGCGCGGTCGAGGCGAGATACAGGTTCTGGGCGATGTGGCCCGCATCGAGATAGATATAGCGGTAAGCGCGTTCAGCGTATTTCCATTTTCCGCGTTCGGGGATAGCCGTCCAGATGAATACGACGGCCGCGGCCTTTACCATGGGCTGGTCGAGCGCGGCGGTGGCGATCTGCCGGTCCAGATCACCTTCGTTCAGAAGCTGCAACACCGCCCCGAGCGCATCGTAGTGGTAAAGTCCGGAGGCGAGGTCGCCGACACGGTTGGCAATCACGTATGTCTCGACCGGATAAAGCGCGCCCGCAGACGGAGCCGTCCTGTACTGATGATGGCGTATCCGAAGCGTGGTCCCCTGTGCAGCCCACAAAAGTTGAGACAGTTGTTTCATCGAGATCGGCTCCGAACTGTATGATCGCTCTGATCGGCGGGCCTGGAGCGTTTGCCACAGGGGCGCGCCGCCTTCGATCTCAGGAGGCGGAAGCTCGACCGTTTTCGCCGAATCCGGAAACGCCTTAGGAAGCGACGGCTGCGCTCCCCAGTCGAGATCGTGCCGGGGCAGCGCGCCGCGGATATACTTTGTGAGGTTTTGGTACTTGCCGCCTATACCGTCATATTCCATTCTCGTCACCTCCTCGCCCTGGGCCTTCTTTTCCTCATCCGACGGTACTTCTGTTTCATCATGAGCGCGTCCGCCTCGCGGTCGGGGCTCTCGCAGATGAGCCTTCCACCAACATCGCCGTCTTTAAGCGCCCTGATCAGTTCGCTATAGTTAAAATCCGACTCAGCCATATTGAGGTGTTTGATTTCGCCCTTGGGGCCGAATTGAATGCCCGAGGCGTGTATGTGCATGTCGGTCAGTGCGCCGCGGCCCAACTCGCGGCGAATCATGCCCAGAGCGGCCGAGAACTCGTCGTATGAGTTCATCTCGCCCGCGTAGGCGTGCAGGTGAGCGAAATCCACGCAGGG
Organism: uncultured bacterium; assembly: GCA_965369575.1. Classification (GTDB taxonomy): domain Bacteria; phylum Abyssobacteria; class SURF-5; order SURF-5; family SURF-5; genus CBDUSG01. The sequence goes on from CBDUSG010000006.1 coordinate 17,834, forward strand.
CAGCACTCCGTCCACCTCGGCGCTGAGCGCGAGGGCCTCCTCGAGACGGCCGAACTGCGAGGGCTTGCCGGTAGTCTCGGGCCGCAGTTGTATATCAATGCCTTCGCCTTTGCACGTGCGAACGACCTCTTTCAGATGCTTTTTTATCTTTCGGAAAGTCTTCGAAGGGGATTCCCCTATATAGAAACCCGGATGGAACGCGACGCTTTTCGCTCCGCACAGTGCGCCGATGCGGGCCGCCTCGAT
>CBDUSG010000007.1:0-17896 GCA_965369575.1 uncultured bacterium
ACGAAGACGCGATCCTGGCGGTGCTTCACGGCAAAGCCGACGTCGGCGCCGCGAAAGACCTGATCTACGAGATGATAGCCGACGAGAACCCGCGCCTGCGGTCCAGCGTGAGGATATTAGCCTCTTCGGCGCCGGTACCCTCGAACGCGTTCGTACTCAGGAAAAACCTGTCACTTCCCTGCTTCGATTGCCACCACAAACTCGCCCGAGCCGGGCGCGCCGAAGACGACGAGCTTTCCTCCCAGGCGAACCTGGGAGAGGCAATCAAGCAGCACTTACTCGAGATGCCCGAATATCCCGAGGGCAGAGAGGCGCTGGCGGCTCTTGGAAACGCCAGCGGATTCTTGGAAACCACCGACAAGGATTATGCCGAGCTTTACAAGATGCTCAACGAGATCCATCTCCGTCCTCAGAGCCTGCTTAGGGACGAAACGGCACAGGTTCAACACTGATGAAGAACTTCTGGAAAAAGCTGATAAGGCGCCACAATAAACTCCAGAACAAGATATTCCTCCCCTTCGTCGGGGCGATGCTGCTGATAGGCGCTCTGATCATCTATGTAATGACCGAACTCTTGATGGCCAACCTTCAAGGTAGAGTCGACGAGGAATTGACCAACGACGTCCACCTGATCCAGCAGATTGTGACCGACATCGAAAAGAGCCTGGCCTTTTATGCTCAGTTCATCGCCGACACCGAAAAGCTTGCCAGCCACATATCGGAGGCAAGAGACAGCCGCCTGGTGCTCATCTACTTACTGGAATTCATGAGGGAGAACCAGATTTCGTCCAATATCGGCGGCAGAGGACTGCACACCGGGACCAACACCGATCTGAAGCGTCTCGGCATGCTGGGTATCAGGATGACCGGGCTTTTTATTAAAGAGCAGGGCGGCCAAACCCGGCTTGCGCTCTCGGCCGTCGCTCCCATCGAGGGCTACACGGGGAGCCGCTCGGTCATAACGGTCTCGCGAGAGATCGATCGGAATTTTCTGCGCGAATTGGTCGAGAAAACCGGGGCCTACGAGATTCATATCTATTACCGCGGGCAACTCGTCGAATCCAGCTCGCCGGACGACCAATGCAAGAGGGAAGCGCGGAAGTTTCTGACCGCAGAGCTGTTTGAGCAAACCCTGTCCGGCGACGATCCCTATTTTGCGAGCTTCGCATGCGGTGATCACACGTTTAAGATGACGCTCGTCCCGCTGGTCGTCAACTTCAAAAAGGAGGCCTTGGTGGCCGTTTTCGAGAATACGGACGACCTCGTTAGGGCCCGGACCAACATAATATTGACGGCGGCGGTCGTTGTCGGGCTGATGTTCGTCGTCATCGTTCCGATATATATACTCACCGTCCTTTTCACGGTATCGCCCATTCGCGAGTTATCGCAGGCCAGCAAGGCCATATCGGAGGGCCATCTTGACCAACACGTGCCGGTCAAGACCGGAGACGAAGTGGGAGAGCTCAGCGCCTCATTCAATAGAATGGTAGACGACCTGAAGAAGTACCGAGAGGACATCGAGCGCTGGAACCAGACGCTCGAAGACCGCGTCGAGGAGCGCACGAGCGAGCTTGCCGAGGCGCAGGCGCAGTTGATACAATCCTCAAAGCTCGCGGCTGTCGGCGAGCTTGCGGCCGGCATCGCCCACGAGCTCAACAACCCGCTCGCAGGCATATACGCCTTCCTCCAAGTGTTCGCGCAGACGCTCAGATCGCGAGGCCTGAAAGAACTGAGCGAGGGAGAGGCCGCGGACTTTCAGGAAAACCTCGTCCACGTCGAGCGCGAGATCCGCAGATGCAAATCCATCATAGGAAGCCTGCTCGCGTTCGCGCGGGTCTCGGACAAGCAATACGGCTCAGTGGATCTGAACAAGACTATCCTCGACACGCTGGCCTTCATGCGCAGCAACCTGAGCAAGACCAACGTGAAAATCGAGACCCGCCTGGAAGAAAGCCTTCCCTCCGTGTGGGGAGACGCGAACGAGCTGCAACAGGTCTTTCTCAATATTATCGTGAACGCTCGCAGGGCGATGCCGGAGGGCGGAGACCTCATCGTCACCACAAGCGCTAGAGAGCGCGACGGCTCGGTGTGCATTTCCATCTGCGATACGGGGACGGGGATCGGGCCCGACACGCTGGACAAGATATTCGACCCGTTCTTTACAACGAGCAAACCGGGCGAGGGCACGGGGCTCGGACTCTCGATCAGCTACGGGATCATCAGGGACCACTCAGGGGAAATACTGGTCGAGAGCACTCCCGGCGAGGGAACCATCTTTGATGTGGTTTTGCCGATTGCGGGCGCGGAGCGGGACGATGGAACCCCACCCGTCGAGGCCTCGGCGGCGGGTGCTGGCGGATCAAGCGAAGCAAGCGCCTGAAATAGGCCAATCATATTGAAACAGGTAAAATAGCCGGGAAACAGCAGGATACATGAAGGGGAAGCCCAAAGACAAAAGGCAGGAGCGGCGCAAAGTCGAAAGGTTCTCGTGTACCGCGCTGGCATGCTCATGCTCGATAAAGACCGATGCGCCCGGCAAGACACATGGAGCAATGCTTTCAGATATCAGCATTGCGGGATTGAGTTTCGAGGCGGATTTTGAGATGACGCCGGGTGAGAGACTGAGCGTCGAGATACGCCCCATCGAGGGCTCGGAGTTCGAAGCCGCGATAAAGATCGTCCACTCGCGGAGATCGCAAAAGGCCGGCTTTTTTCTCATCGGCGCGAGCTTCGAGGATCTGACAGGGCGCAATAGGCAGAGCCTGCTCATCCTGCTCGATACTATCGGGCGCATGGAGCGGGACCTTTCGCAGGCCTAGGCACGGGAAATGACTATGGCAAAAACGAGCATCCTGGTCGTCGACGACGAACATCTTATACGGTGGTCTTTGGAAAAAGACCTGAGCCGGGCGGGCTACGAAACCAGCCAGGCCGCCTCGGGCGAAGAAGCGCTCGAGATGATGGAGAAAAGCCAGCCGGATGTCGTGCTGCTCGACTTGCGGATGCCCGGCATCGATGGATTCGCGGTGATGAAGGAGGCCGAGAAGCGGCAGATCACGCCCCTGTTCATCATCGTGACCGGCGTCGGCGACGTCAAAACGGCGGTGCGCACGGTCAAAGAAGGGGCGGTGGACTACATATGCAAGCCGTTCGAAGTAGAGGACGTGAAGCTCAGGATCGAGATGGCCGTCGAGACGGCCAGGATGCGCCGCGAACTCACGAGCCTCAAGGACGAGCTGAAATCGCAGTACGGCTTCGAGAACCTCGTGGGCGATTCCGCGCCGATGCAGGATGTTTTCTCCACTGTGCGCAAGGTGGCCGCGAGCAAATTCTCGTCCGTTTTGCTGCAGGGCGAAAGCGGCACCGGCAAGGACGTCATCGCGCGCACTATCCACTCTTTGAGCGACCGCTCGGAGGCGGTTTTTCTGGACATCAACTGCTCGGCCTTTCCGGAGACGCTGCTCGAGAGCGAGTTGTTCGGCCATGAGCGCGGCGCATTCACCGGCGCGACCTCGCAGAAGAAGGGCCTTTTCGAGATGGCTGAAAACGGCACGATCTACCTCGACGAAATCGGCGACATGCCGTTGAGCCTGCAGGGCAAGCTGCTCAAGGCCATCGAGACAAAACGCTTTCGCCGGGTGGGCGGCACGGCGGAGATCACCGTGGACGCGCGCATCATCGCCGCCACAAACAAGGTTTTGAGGGCCGAGGTCGAGGCGGGCAGATTCCGCAACGATCTTTTCTACCGGCTGCAGGTCATCCCCATAAATCTTCCGCCGCTGCGCGAGCGGCGCGAGGACATCCCCATGCTCGTCGAACTCTTCATAGGCAAGTTCAACGAAGAGTTCAAGAAGAACGTAAGCGGGGCCTCACCAGAGGCGATGGAGGTACTGAAAAATCACACATGGCCCGGCAACGTGCGCGAGCTGAAGAATATAATCGAGAGGGTGCTGATTCTGGAGACCTCCGACCGTATCGAGATTTCGGGGCTTCCGCCGGAGATGACCAAGCCTGGCGAGAGAGAAAAGCCGAGCTCTGTCGTCGAGCAGTTCCCCGCCGAGGGCCTCTCGCTCGAGGATGTCGAAAAGCAGCTCATAACCAAAGCCCTCAAGATGGCCGAGGGCAACCAGACGAAAGCCGCCGAACTCCTCCGTATTTCGCGCGACACGCTCCGATACCGACTCCAGAAATTCGACCTCAAAGAATAAAGAAACCGAAGGCGCCGGCTTTCGGCCCCCCGCGCATTTGTCGCTGAGAGCGGCCCGGCTACCACGCCGAGATCCCGTCCAGACCGTCTGCTATTTCCTGCGGAGTCCACATCTTATCGTTCGTAACGCCCTCGGTGGTCTTGACGTCCATCAGTGCGATTCGCGTTCCCGCTATGAAGAAGAACTTGCCCGTCACGTCCTTACCGAGGTCCGACGCGAGGAAGACGACGAGCGGCGCGATGTGCGCCGGATCGAGATCGTCGAGCTTGCCGTCCTGAAAGGCGGGCAGGTACTCGGTCAGCCGCGTCTTGGCCGCGGGCACAAGGCAGTTCACGGTGATGCCGTACTTGGCGAGCTCGAGTGCGAGCACACGCGTGAATCCCGCTATGCCGGCCTTGGCGGCGCCGTAGTTCGTCTGTCCGAAGTTGCCGATCAGGCCCGACCGGGAACTGGTCGTGATTATGCGCCCGCCCTCGCCGCTCTCCCGCATCGCGCGCGCCGCAGGCTGCGTGCACGCGAACGTCCCCTTTAGGTGAACCGCGATGACGGCGTCCCAGTTTTCCTCGTCCATCTTGAGCATCGTCTTGTCGCGAAGAACCCCCGCATTGTTCACGAGGATATCGAGCCGGCCGAAGGCATCGAGCGCCGTCTGTACAATCGCCCTTCCATTTTCCATGGTGGCCACGCTGTCGTGGTTCGCCGCCGCATCTCCTCCAGCCGCCTTTATTTCATCCGCAACCGTGTTGGCGGGAGATCTGTCCTCCCCTTTGCCCTCGGGGTCGCCGCCGAGATCGTTGACGACCACCTTTGCGCCCTCTTTCGCCAGCGCCAGGGCCTGGCATCGGCCGATGCCCCGGCCGGCGCCGGTGACGATCGCCACTTTTCCGTCGAGAAGCCCCATCTTCATCCTCCCTTCCCAATCCGTGTGATATCGACGCATATCGCGGCCTGCGGACAATTCAAACAGGAGCTCGATTGTGCTCGGCTCTCGACTGCGACGATATTCTATAACCCTCCGGCCTGCGTTGTCCAGCCGGCCGTATGCCGATCGTAACCGCTGCGGCTTGCAGAAAAATTTGGCGATAATTTTTCGATTGACAATGTTCATCCGTCCTGCTAAGCTGACTAACGCGTCAGTCAGCAATCCGCCGCACGCTCCCGCGGGGGGCGGGTGGGTGGTCAGGGGTGGATCAGGCCCGGCCGGATCGGCGCAAAACGTCAGCGAACATCAAACACCTATAACGGGAGGCGCCCACCATGAAACGTGTCCTTCTCACCAATCCATACGGTCCCTACGAGCTTTCCTGGGGCTCGAACGCATATGACATAACCGAGACCCGGTTCCACCGCGGGCAGGGCCCGTTCGCGTTCAAGTCGCACACGCACTGCCTCGCGCTATACCTGATCGCCGAGAGCCTTAACGCCAAAACGACGGTTCTCGAATATCCGCGCCTCGAGGACTACGAGGACGAGCTGCGCGAGGGTTACGACTACGTCGGCATCCAGGTCATCGGCGTCACGATAAATAAGGTGGCACGCATGATGCGCATCGCGCGCGAAATCGCGCCCCGGACAAAGATAGTCATCGGCGGCTACGGCGTCGCCAACCTCTACGATCCGCCGCCCGGCGAAAAGACAGACGACGCTCAGTATATTCTGGACAACGCCGACTACATATGCCGCGAGGAAGGCGCGCGCTTCATGAGGAGGATTCTCGGCGACGAGCCCGTCGACCGCCCGCTGTCGCAGAGGTATGCGCCGCGCAACGCTACCTTCTATCCCGGCCTCGAGGGCTTCGGAGACAAGTCCAACTGCATGGCCCTGGTCGCGCTCGGCTGTCCCAACGGCTGCGAGTTCTGCATCACATCGGCGATGTTCAAGAAGGAGAAAACATACGTCGCGACGCCGGAGGAGACGTTCGAGACGATGAAGCACAACTGCCGCCGCAACGGCGGCCGCGCCACGACCACCGCGCTGATGGACGAAGACCTGCTGATGAGCCCCGACTACGTGCGCGCCCTCGGCAAGCTTATACGGGAGGACAAGGAGTTCGGCCTGAGCAAGCTGAGCTACTTCTGCTTCGGCGACCTGCGGTCGATGACAGAGTACAGCATGGAGGAACTGCTCGAGAACGGGGTCGACTCGATCTGGATCGGCGTCGAATCCAGCCTCGACGACGTCATCACATCCGAGCACAAGATCGAAAAGCGCACGTGCGACGACATCAAGTCCACGTTCCGCGGCATGGAGGAATACGGCGTCGGCATCACGGCCTCGAAGGTCCTCGGCTGGGACTTCCACACGCGCGAGAACATCGAGGAAGATATCGACTTTTTTGTCGACCTCGGGCCGTCGGCATACCAGATAACATTCCTCGGCGCGTGCCCCGGCACCGAACTTTACGACCGCATGAAAGAGGCCGGCCGCATCAACCCGGAGTTCGCCTACAAACATATGGAGCAGTGCAACGACGCGCTTTCATTCGTTCCTAAAAATTTCGGTGTCGACGACCTCAGGCAGTATTTCGACATGGCCCACGAAAAGCTTTTCGAGAGCAACGGGCCCGGCGTCTTCCGCAACTTCCAGATCAACCTCAACGGCTACGAGACGTGCAGCGCGTCGCACCGGCCGCTGCTGCGCGGGCAAAAGGCCAAACTGTTCGCCGAGCGATGCCAAAGGAGCTACCCTCTGCTCGAGGCCTGCGAGAAATACGCCCCGAACGAAGCCGTCCGCGAAAAGGTGCGCGAGGCCGACGCAAAGTATCGCCGACTGTTCGGCGAGCCGACCGACGAGCAGAAGTTTTACGCGAACGCGTTTTCCGAAATCGTGGGCAAACGCGCCGAAGAATTGAAAAAAACGCAGTCCGACGCGCCTTTCGACCCGCCCGTCCGGCGGACCTATTACGATCCCGAGCGCGGCCCGGTCCCGTTTGTCAAAAAGGGACGCGGCACCGGCGAGCCCGCTCCCTATAAAGTGTTCGACGAGCCCGAACCCGTCGAAGCCGCCCACTGACCGGCGAGTCGCCGGAGACAGTACTGCCGCTATGTGATGCCCGCCTGCGGGCGGTTTTGCCGGGGCCAGCGGCCCATGACGTTAGCGGGCGCGCCCCATAGTGTCTTTCCCGCGGAAGCGGGAATCCAGGAACATAACCGGCGGCTCGCCGCTTCGCCGGTTGGAAATCCCGATTAATATCTGATGAATGTCTGATTAATATTTGGGGAAAGCCCCCCGAAGTTTCAACATAACGGCCATCGCGGGGCGCGTTTTCCGGCCCGCGAGGCTTTTCGGTGACAAATCGGCGCGTCGCCTTCCCCCTCCCCGGCGCTGAAACCGCCTTCGAGCGGACTATCCGGGGTATTTTCCCCTCCTGACACCGTTATTGAGCGTATTGCGGCCGCCCCCGGCAATCCTTGACAAAACGAGCCGGAAAATGCTAATATCATCGACGATAGTTAGGATAAATCCGCTGGAGACGAAGGGCCGCAAGAAGGATAGCCCGGGCCGCATCCGAAGTTTTTGCCGAGCCTGGTGGCAGGCAGCATACTCGCCATGGATATGGGAGTAGCGGGCGGTACTTCTGGATACAGAAGCCTGATGGAAATATCGCCTGCTGTTCCTTTTTTGCAGGTTGCGGCTGCAAGCTCTCTCCTTCTGTGTTATGCGGTTTCTCGCTCCGACCGGTAAAAAGTCGGCTCCTTTCGCCCGTATTTTCACGCGGAACCTCGGGTCTGATGCGAAAGCGGTGTGCAAATGAGAATCCGCGTGGACAACATACCCGAGGACGGCCTGCAGCTGAATGGAACGATCGATCCGTCGTCGATAGAGTTCAACATGCCCGATTACAGTCTCGTTGAACCGCTCGCCTTTGTCGGTCGCGCGACAAGAGCGGTCGAAAACGTCGTCGTCAAGGGCAGGTTGACCGGCTCCGTGCAATCCCAATGCGGTCGTTGCCTTGACAGCTTCAGCATGCCGGTCGATGTGGCCGTGCGTATTGTTTTTGCTCCGGAGCAGGAGCCGTCGGCCGAAGACGGATTTGTGACCGAGGCCGACGAGAATTTCTCATATTATGCCGGGAATACTATCGATCTTTCGCGGGAAGCGAAAGACCTGATTCTTGTCAATCTGCCGATCCGCCCAATATGCGGTGAAGATTGTAAAGGATTGTGTCCGGGTTGCGGCGTCGACCTCAACAAGGACCCCTGCAAATGCGGGGGCGGTGGAGCGCCGTCGCCTTTCGACGAACTTAGGGAACTGAAGCAAAGGATAGAGTAGACGCGGGATTCAGCCGGATTGATCGGCGCGGCCGAGCCCGGTCGCGCTCTCGATGCGCGCTCGATCGGATTCGCGGCGAGCCCGTACGGCATCGCATAAATGGAGGAGCAAGATGGCCCAGCCAAGAAGCAACCTATCGCGTGCGCGCCGGGACAGGCGCCGTTCGCACCTTGCGCTTAAGGCGCCGAACGTGATCAAGTGTCCGAACTGCACCAGACCGACTCTCGCCCACAGGGTCTGCCCCGAATGCGGATTCTACAAGGGGCGGCAGGTCGTCATGACATCGGAGACCTGATCTCCCATTATCCCAAAGCGCTGTGTGATTAAGGATCGGCGATGAACAAAACGGCATGGATATTCCCCGGCCAGGGAAGCCAGTACGTGGGCATGGGCCGCGACCTGTGCGAGCGTTACGAAGAGGCGCGCCTCGCGTTCGAGCGGGCCGAGCAGGCGCTGGGGACGGATCTGCGAAAGATCATGTTTGAGGGGCCCGAGGAGGCGCTCAAACAGACCGAATACGCGCAGCCGGCTATTTTCGTTTACAGTGTCGCGCTTTCAAGAGTGCTGTCCTCGATGGGATTTTCCCCCGCGATGGTGGCCGGGCACAGCCTCGGCGAGTATTCGGCGCTCGTGGCGAGCGGCGGGCTGGAGTTCGAAGAAGGACTGGGGCTGGTGAAAAAACGCGCGGTTTCGATGCAGAACGCCTGCGATATCAAGCCGGGCGCAATGGCCGCGGTCATCGGCCTTGACGCGTCGGTCGTCGCCGAGATCTGCTCGGAGATCTCCGACGGCATCGTTGATGTCGCCAACATAAATTCTCCGGGACAGACCGTCATCTCCGGCGAACCGGGAGCGGTCGAGACCGCAAGCGAAAAAGCGCGCGAGCGCGGCGCCAAAAGGGCTATTCCTCTCAAGGTTTCGGGCGCCTTCCATTCGCGCCTGATGGAACCGGCGGTCGACAAGTTCGAGCCCTTCGTGTCTTCGGCGAGCGTGTCGGCTCCTGAAAAGGCTTTTTTCCCGAACGTCTCGGCAGCCCCGACGGAAGAACCGGACGAGATCAAGAGAGGACTCATAAGACAGATATGCAGCCCGGTTCGGTGGCAGCCGACAATCGAGCGAATGATAGATGAGGGAGCCGACGCCTTCGTCGAAGTCGGACCCGGAAAAGTTCTCACAGGACTGTTAAAGCGGATCGACGGCTCGGCCGTCGGCCACAGCGTCGACGGGCCCGGTTCCATCGAGGCATCCCTTCAGGCGCTGTGATGATTCAAAACGACAAGCAGCTGAGCGGAAAAGTTGCCATAATAACAGGGGCATCACGCGGCATGGGCCGCGCCATCGCGGAGGCGCTCGCTCGCGAGGGCGCGACGGTTGTCGTTTGCAGTCGCACCCTCGAGGCCAATAAAGAGACCGCCGAGCGGATCAAGGCCGAAGGCGGCAAGGCCTATCCGTATCAGGTTGATGTCGCCGACTCCGACTCGGTTTCCGCGCTGGTCAAAGGCGTGGTGGATAGGTTCGAGCGTATCGACATCCTCGTCAACAACGCGGGTGTCACCGCCGACAACCTGGTTGTACGGCTGAAGGAGGACGACTGGGACAGTGTCATCGACACTAATCTGAAAGGAACGTTCAACTGCATCAAGGCCGTCGCCCGCACGATGATCAAGCAGCGCGGCGGCAAGATAATAAACATGGCCTCGGTCGTCGCCATGGTCGGCAATCCGGGGCAGGCCAATTACTGCGCGTCAAAGGCCGGCATCATCGGCCTCACGAAATCCGTCGCGCGCGAACTGGCCTCGCGCGGGATAACCGTCAACTGCGTGGCGCCGGGCCTCATAAAAACCGGGATGACCGATGCGCTCCCGGACGAGGCGAAAGAGGAAGCGACGAGACTTATCCCTTTAGGCCGCATGGGAGATCCGGAGGACGTGGCCGGGGTTGTGAAGTTCCTTGCTTCGCCGGCGGCCGACTACATCACCGGCGAGGTGATCAAGGCCGACGGCGGTATGGCCATGTGATCTTCATGTCCTGGGAAAACGGGAAAGGGCTCATAACTCATTGAGGAAAGGAGCGGGAAGCCGGTATGGTTGAGGTGAGCGCCGAAAAGATCAAAGAAATAATCGCCGAAAAACTCGAGATCGCTCTCGATCAGGTGTCCGATGAGGCCAAATTCATAGACGATCTCGGCGCCGACTCACTCGATGTGGTCGAACTCATCATGACGCTCGAAGACGAATTCGACGTCGAGATTACCGATGAAGAGGCCGAAAAATTGGTAACGGTCCGCAACGCCATCGATTTCATGAAAAGTCTTTAGGCGGAAGGCTCGCCCCAGATTCGGCCGGGAGACCAAACACAAATGCGAAGACGCGTTGTCGCCACGGGCGCGGGCGTAATTTCGCCCGTCGGCAATACGGTTGAAGAATTTTGGGACTCTCTCATAAACGGGCGCTCGGGCATAAAGCGCCTGACCCACTTTGATACCGAAAAATATTCTTCGAAGATCGGCGGAGTTGTCGAGGGCTTCAACCCCGGGGATTATTTTCCCCCAAAAGAAGCCAGGCGCATGGACAGGTTCGTGCAGTTCGCGCTTGCGGCGGGAAAGATGGCATTCGAGTCCTCGGGAATCGACCTCGACGGGGCCGACCGCAACAGGATCGGCGTGCTCATCGGCTCCGGAGTCGGCGGCATGACCGCCATCGAGGACCAGCACGTCATATTCCTCGAGAAAGGCCCGCGAAGGCTGAGCCCCTTTTTTATCCCGATGCTTATCATCAACATGGCTTCGGGCGTCGTTGCGATGCACCTGGGACTGAAGGGCCCGAACTCGGCCGTCAGCACGGCGTGCGCCACAGGCACGCACGCCATCGGCGACGCGTACCGCATCATCGAGCGAGGCGAGGCCGATGCCATACTCGCGGGCGGGAGCGAAGCGGCGCTGACACCCGTCGGCTTCGGCGGATTCTGCGCGATGCGCGCTCTGACCACTTCGCGCAATGACGAGCCCGAACGGGCCAGCAGGCCGTTCGATCGCACGCGCGACGGCTTCGTGATGAGCGAGGGCGCGGGAGTTGTGCTGCTCGAAGAACTCGAGCATGCTCGCAAGAGAGACGCGAAGATATTGGGGGAAGTCGTCGGATATGGGATGTCTGCCGACGCGCACCACATGACGGCGCCGGCTCCCGAGGGCGACGGCGCTCTCCGCTCGATGCGGGCGGCGCTTCAAAGCGGCGAGATCCCTCCCGATACGGTCGATTACATCAACGCGCACGGCACGTCGACGCAGCTCAACGACAAGCTCGAGACCGAGGCCGTGAAAGCGCTTTTCGGCGACCACGCCCATAAGCTCGCGATAAGCTCCACGAAATCGCACATGGGACACCTTCTCGGGGCAAGCGGAGGAGTCGAGGCTATAGCCACGCTTCTGGCGATCGACAGGGGCGTCGTGCCGCCGACGATAAATTACGAAGAACCCGACCCCGAGTGCGACCTCGACTATGTCCCGAATACTTCCCGCAAGATGGACGTGAATTGCGCACTCAGCAATTCCTTCGGATTCGGTGGAACAAATGCAACCCTTGTCTTCAAAAAAATCGGCTAGCCGCCCAACCCGGCGCACGGTGGATACTGCAAGAACGGCCGCGCTCAAGGAAGTGCAGCGGGCGCTTGGGGTGCGCTTTCGCCGAATCGAATTGCTCGATCAGGCCCTTTCGCATTCGTCCTTTGTAAACGAGCTGCCCGACGAAACGCCCCCCCCACACAACGAGAAACTCGAGTTCCTTGGGGACGCCGTGCTCGAGCTTGTGATCAGCCACGAGCTTTTCGACAAGTACCCGCAGTACTTCGAGGGAGAACTCACAAAGCTGCGGGCGGCCATCGTGCGCAAGACCACGCTCGCAAAGATGGCCAAGAAGATCGGGATCGGACCGTACATCAAGCTGGGTAAGGGCGAGGAAATCGGCGGCGGCCGACGGCGCAACTCGCTGCTCGCAGATGCGCTCGAAGCGGTGATCGGCGCCTTGTTTTGCGACGGTGGCCTCGAGGCCGCGCGAAAATTCGTAATGCGGCATTTCAGCGAAGACATCGCCCGCCTCGACCAGGACTATCACAAGATGGACTACAAATCGATTCTCCAGGAATTAACGCAGTCCCGATTCCAGACGCTTCCCAAATACTCGGTTTCAAGCGAGTCGGGACCTCCGCACGACCGCACATACGAAATATCGATCACTATCGACAAAGAGCCCTACGGCATCGGCACGGGCAGGAACAAAAAAGAGGCCCAGCAAAAGGCCGCACGCCTCGCCCTCAGGAAGCTGCAGGGCTGATCCCCGCAATAACCGGAGCCCGAAAAAATGGACTATTTCCTTACCGAAGATCAGAAGAGCATCCAGGAACTCGCCCGCAAGGTCGCGACAGATAAGGTTCGGCCCGTCCGCGCGGAGCTGGACGAGAAATCGGAATTCCCGCGTGAGATACTCGATGAGCTGGCAAAGGCGAGCCTGAGCGGGCTGTTCGTTCCCGAAGAGTACGGCGGCGCAGGCGCCGGATGTCTGGGGCTGTGCCTGGCGATCGAAGAGATAGCGCGCGTATGCGCGGGCGTCTGTGCCAGTTACGCCGCGACCGCCCTGGGCGCGATGCCGATCCTCGTCAGCGGAAGCGAGGAGCAAAAGCAGAAATACCTGCCCGACGTCGCCTCGGGCAAGTCGCTGGCCGCATTCGGGCTGACCGAGGCCAACGCCGGCAGCGATGCCGCCGGAATCGAGACGACCGCCGTCGCCGACGGCGACTTCTACGTCCTTAACGGGCGCAAGCAATGGATCACCAACGCGGGCGAGGCGCAGATATACACGATATTCGCGATGACGGACAAGAGCCGGGGCAGCCGCGGCGCGACCGCCATCATAGTCGAGGCCGACACTCCGGGGATGACCTTCGGCCGGAGGGAGAACAAGATGGGCATCCGCGCCTCGCTCCAGCGCGAAATCTTCTTCGAGGACTGCCGTGTGCCCAGGGAAAACGTGCTCGGCCGCGAGGGCGCCGGTTTCGTCGTCGCGATGAAAACGCTCGACAACACGCGCCCCGGCATCGGCGCGCAGGCCGTCGGGCTGGCGCAGGGTGCGTTCGACGAGGCAATCGCCCACGCGCGCGAGCGACGGCAGTTCGGTGAGGCGATAACCTCGTTTCAGGCCGTGCAGCACATGCTCGCCGACATGGCAATCCAGATAGAGGCCGCGCGCGCGCTGGTTTATGCGATCGCCCGCATGATCGACGCAGGCTCGAAAGGCGTGACGAAGGAATCGGCGATGGCCAAGGTTTTCGCCTCGGACATGGCGATGCGCGTCGCGACCGACGCCGTGCAAATAATGGGCGGATACGGCTACATGAAGGAATACCCCGTCGAGAAGATGATGCGCGACGCAAAGATAATGCAAATATACGAAGGAACTAACCAGATTCAGCGCAACATCATCGCCCGTTACCTCATAAAGGAGGCCGCGAGCGCATAGCCCCGCCTATTTCCGCCCATCCCCCCCAGGCCTCCGGCAGGCCCCCGGCAGAGACCATGATTATTGATCGCCAACGCTGCCTTTTTGTTTGCCGGCGTCGCTGATCGGCGCGAGACGCGAAACGCCGTGCTCTCCCCATTCGCACCGGATGTCAAAGCCCGACTGGTCGAACATCATTCTCAATTCCCGGAGGCGGGGTCAGGGGCCGGGGTCGCGTACCGCGGCAAAGATCGGCTCCGGCGCTCATGCCTGCCTGCTCGCGGCTAGCGCAGCGCTTTCTTGTCCACTTTGCCGACGGCGGTCAGCGGAAGCTCTTCGACAAACTCGATTTTCTTGGGTCTTTTATAAGGGGCCATGTTCTCTTTGCAGTATTCCGCAATATCCTTCTCGATGCCGTCGTGGTCTTTGTCCGCGTGCGCAGGGTCGAGCTGTATGAGAGCCTTGACGATCTCGCTGTCCGGTCGGTCGGGGTTGGGCAGACCGACAATCGCGCAGAACTTTACCGCCGGATGCTCATACAACGTTTCCTCGACCTCGCGCGAGAAAACCTTGTACCCGCCGACGATGAGCATGTCCTTGGCGCGATCGACAACGGTAAAGAAGCCTTCCTCGTCCATCTTGGCGATGTCGCCGGTGTGCATCCATCTCTCGCCCTGGAACTCGCGCAGAGCGTGCGCCGTCTCTTCGGGCTTGTTGTAGTAGCCCTTCATGATCTGCGGCCCGCGCGCAATAATCTCGCCCTCTTCGCCGACGGCGACTTCCTTCGTGCCGGTATCCAGGTCGACAAGCTTCATCCGCGTGCTCTGGATTGGGACTCCGACGGTGCCAATCTTCTGTCTCTTCATGGGATTGCTCGTCAGGAGCGGGCTGGCCTCCGTCATGCCGTAAACCTCGACGACCTTGCCTTCGCCCACGAGTTTCTCGACTGCCCGGAGGGACTCGACGGGAAACGGAGAGGCGCCGGACAGGCAGCTTATTATTCCGGAAAAGTCCAGCGCCCTGAACGCGGGCTCGGCCAGCAGCATCTGGTAGAGAGACGGCACGTTGGCCATGCGGGTCGGCCCGTAGCGGGCGAACTCCTCGCAGATGTGCTTTGTGTTGCGTGGATCGGGAATCAGTATCTGTGTGTTGCCCAGCGCCAACGAGGTCATCCCGACCGACAGCCCTGCGAGATGGAAAAACGGGAATCCGGAGAGATAGATGTCGCTGCCTCGCTGGAAGTCAAGCCATTGCTGAGCCTGCAAAAAGTTGCTGACTATATTCCGGTGCGTCAGCTCGGTGCCCTTGGGCATGCCGGTGGTGCCGCCGGTGTACTGTATCAGGCAGTTGTCCTCGGGTGTGAGCTTGACCTTCGGCGCTTTGGCGGAGTATTTGCCGAGCAGCTCTTGAAACGTGAGAACCGTCTTTCCAGGCAGCGGGGCGACGACGCCCGTCGGAACCTTTTTCAGCAGCTTGCCAAGGAAACGCTTCGGCCAGGGCATGAAATCGGCGATGTTGGCTGCGACCACGTGAGTCAGCTTGGGAGTCTTGTCTCCGATTTTCGTGACCCTCTGCTCAAAGATCGCGTCCAGCGTCACCAGCACGCGCGCGCCGCAGTCGTTGAGCTGGTATGCCATTTCCTTGGGCGTCATCAGCGGCGAGACGCCGGTGGCCGCGCATCCCGCCCGGAGCGCACCGGCATGCGCAATCATATACTGAGGGATGTTGGGCAGGTTAATGCCGACGATGTCGCCGGGGCCGCACCCGATCTCCGCCAGGAACGAGGCGAACCGGCGCGAAAGCTCATCGAGCCGCCCGAACGTGATCGTCGATCCCATGAAATGCAGGGCGGCCCGATCCGCGAAATCGGAAAAGCTATCCTCGATGAGGCCGGCGTATGTTGTGTCCGGTATCTTGATTTCCGGCTCGACCCATTCGTCATAAGAACTCAGCCACGGCTTTTCGTCATAACTCACGGCAGGCCCCCTTTCGGTGAAGTGAAACCCATATCATAAAGCCCACGCTCAATTCCATAACCCGAATACCCTTACCAGCAAAAACAGCACGCTGCCCACCACGGCATATACGACGCCGAGCCACGCGACAGTCAGGCTCAGCCGCGAGGGACGGAACTCCTCGTCTATCATTTTCGTCACGGCGTAGATGTTGAGAATGTAAATCATGGGATAGGCGATGAAGCCGGCCGGGATGGCAAGCAGAACGAGAAAAACCGGGTCTTTGGCAATGATCGCCATGATCATTCCGCCGAGCATGATCGTTATCATGTATGTTACGCGGAGCTTTGGGGCGCCCGTTTTCCGTCCTTTTCCGGTCGCCGAGATCCAGAGCTGTTCGACCATGCGGGGCACGCCGTCGACGCCCGTGTAATAGCTTCCCCAAAGCGCCATGAAAGTCACTCCGATAAACAGCGGAAACGTCCACTGGCCAAGCGAGTCCGTATAAATCCGTGAGAGTTTTCCGGCCAGCTCAACGCCCCCGAGGTTCAGACCCAGCGGATTAAGCACAACCGCCGCCAGTGACATGAAGATGACGGCTATCAATAGCGAAAACGCAAAACCTATGCGAAGATCGAGCAGGCTCCTTTTCAGGCCGACCTGCAGCCCCGCGCCTCTTATCCATTCGTCTCTCTTCTTCACGGCCCATACCGAATGCATGATCGACGTGGCCGGGTCGGACGGCATCCTCATAAGCGCCACCAGCGTAACGATCGAGGCGGCGGGAATCGCCGGATTGATGGCGCCCGCGACCAGCTCCGACGGATTCGGCAATCGGAGGCAAAAAGCGACGCAGGTTGCGATCAATAAGACGCCCGACATCGCTATGCATAGAATTTCGAGCCCCTTGTAGCGGCCCGCAAGCGCGAGTGCGCCCGTGAGAAATGTGATAATGACACACCACGCGGTGAAAGAGATTCCGCCCCACGCGGCGTGCAGCACCGAAGCCGTCACACTGAGCAGCGACGACATCATCAGGAAAGGAACGGTCAGCAGGAGGAAACCGAAAAAGAATATCATGACCTTCCTGAATCTCTCGATCCGCGTGTACGCGTCTATGAGAGACTCGCCGGAGGCCACCGCATAGCGCGGGCCGTATTCAAACACCGGATACGTGAAGATGTGGGCAAGCACGATCACCCACAAGAGTGAAAACCGGAACTGCGCGCCGGCCTGTGTCGCAAGAACAACGTGCGTTTGCCCGATGGCGGCCATCGCCCAGATCAGACCGGGCCCGAGCGTCTTCGCAAAACGAAGGATCGGGTTCGTCGATTCTTCCATGCGGCCTTCCACTCTCGGCTCAGTCCGCCTCGTCACCTCGCCACAGCTTCCTTATCTCATGGGCCGCCAACTTTGGGCGGCGGTCGCGGGTGAACAGGCCCTTGCGATTCAGAACGGTACGTGTGTAGCTTTGAGGCGTCTTGAAATCCGCCAGGTTCCAGACGTGCTCGCCGACGGTGAAGCTCTTCGAGCGAATCACCTCTATATACGTCTTGAGCAGCTCGGCCTGGTATTCCTCCGTAAAAATCTCGGGCGGGTCCGAGTGCAGCCCCTCCACCGCGTCGGCCCCGAATTCGGACACGATTATCGGTTTGTTGTGTTCTGCATGTATCGCGTCCAATTCGTCGCTCAGCCTTTTCGCGGCGACGTCGATGCGTCCGGGATTCATGTACCATCCGTAATAACGATTGATCGCGATGACGTCGACGACCGCGTGCGTGTAGTCCACGGGCGTGTGCATCGTCGCCATCGTCACCGGCCGCGACGGGTCGAGCAGCCTCGCATGGTCGGCCAGCTTCCCGAAAAATTCGCCGGCGCTCTCGGTGAACGTGTCGGGCTCGTTGGCGATGCTCCACGTTATCACACTCGGGTGGTTGGCGTCGCGCTCGATCAGATCGCCGAGGATGCGCTT
>CBDUSG010000008.1:0-17669 GCA_965369575.1 uncultured bacterium
GACGAGCATGCCGCGCAGCATCTCCGCACGGCGCGCGATTTCCTCGATGGTCCGGCTCTGTTCGACTATCGCCTCGCCCAGAAGGTGCAGGTATCGATGGCAGCGCACAACCTCGGCGGTATCGACGACACCGGTCTGGAGACGCGCCAGATCACTCACGCATTGGGCGCGGCGCCGCCGGATGTCCTCGAGTTTTCTCTCTTCCAGCAGGAGTATCTTTTTCGCTCGCGCGGTCTTGGACGCGAGCTCGTCTACGATGATGCTCTTGCTCTTGAGAACGTTTTCGAACCGGAACTTGTATGCTTTCATGCCTGAGTCCCACCGGCTTCGGCCGCGGCCTGCGGATTCGGCGCAGTCATTTGATCGGCAAAGATGTCGTGAAGTTTGCTCAGGTCGTCTTCGAAGACCGCCTTTTCCTCGATCCTCTGCCTGAGAAAGCCGTTCACGACGTCGATCCTGGACCGCGCGTAGTCGATTTTCGGATTGCTGCCCTTGACGTAGGCTCCTATGTTGATAAGATCCTGAGCTTCGCTGTAGGTGGCCAGCACGTCGCGCATCATGTTGCCGAGGAGCACCTGCTGCTCGGGGACGACGTCGACCATGAGCCTGCTCACGCTGTCGAGCAGATCGATGGCCGGATAGTGGTTCTGCACGGCGAGCCTTCGCGAGAGCATGATGTGCCCGTCGAGCACCGAGCGCGCGGCGTCGGAAATGGGTTCACTGAAATCGTCGGCCTCCACGAATATCGTGTATATGCCGGTGATGCTGCCCAGGGGCGAAGTTCCGGCGCGCTCGAGCAGCTTGGGCATGAGCATGAAGACCGATGGCGGATATCCCTTGGTTGTGGGCGGTTCGCCGATCGCCAGCCCTATCTCGCGCTGCGCCATGGCAAAGCGCGTTATCGAATCCATCATGAGCAGCACGTCGTGTCCCATGTCGCGGAAGTACTCGGCGATGGCTGTCGCCATGAAGGCGCCGTGCGTTCGCAGCAGGGCCGGTTGATCCGACGTGACGGCGACGACGACAGAACGCCGCAGCCCGTCTTCGCCGAGGTCTTTTTCGATAAAATCCTTCACTTCCCTGCCGCGCTCGCCGATGAGGCCGATGACGTTGATCTCGGCTTCGGTATTGCGGGCGATCATTCCCAGGAGCACGCTCTTGCCGACACCGGCGCCGGAAAAGATGCCCAGCCGCTGGCCCTTGGCGCAAGTGAGGCACGAGTCGATGGCCCTTATGCCCAGCGGGAGAGGCTCCGTGACGCGGCGCCGTTGCATGGGGTTGATGGGCTCGCCCATCAGAGGAAATTCGTCCTCGAGCCTGAGCGGGCCCTTCCCGTCGAGGGGTGCGCCCGTTCCGTCGATAACGCGTCCGAGCAACCGCTCGCCCACCCGGATCGTGAGCGGCCTGTCGCAGGGCTCTACGATGCTGCCCGGCGCGACACCCCTGATGTCGCCGAGCGGAATCAGCAGGGCCTTGCTGTCCCGAAAGCCGACCACTTCGGCGAGGGCCGGCTTTTTCGTGTTCCCGGCGTGAATGTTACACATCTGTCCGAGCGACAGGCTGGGGCTCGTGGATTCCACGATGAGGCCGGTCACGCGGGTGACCTTCCCGTAGGTCTGTATCAGGTCCGCCCCGTCGATGCTCGAGCGCCATTTTTCTATTTCGGCCAGAATGCTCATCTTTCCTCTTCGCCAAGGATCGTCGCGCGCGCTGTCCGCAATTGCGATGCGGGGCGCGCATCGACTTTGACGAGGTCGGTCTCGACGATGCAGCCTCCGCGCTCGACGTCGGGGTCGGCGACAACCTCGATCTTGTCTATTCCGTCGAACATTTTCAGCAGCATCGGCTTATGCTCTTTCATCAATTCTTCGTCGTCGCGATTGACGCGAATTATGATTTTTTCGCGCTGCAGAATTTTCGCTATCGCGTGTTCGGCCTGTGTCTTAGCCAGCGAGGAGTCTTTCCTTACCTCCTTATGGATAATCTTTTGCGCGAGTTCGGCGGCGAGGTCGGCCAGCCGCGGCGTGAGCGACTCGACCAACTTGGCTTCGCGCTCTTTCATGCGCTCGATGAACGATGCGAGCATCTGCGAGGAGGCCTGTCGCTGTCTTTCGACTTTTTCTCTTACTTCTTCGGCGCCGTCGGCGCGGCCGCGCTCGCGTGCCTGCCTGAAGATGTCGTCCGCGCGCTCTTTCGCTTCGCGAATCGTCTCACGGGCGCGCTCCTCGGCCTCGCTCACGATCTGCTCGGCCTTTTTTTTCGGGTCCTCAACCAGCCCCTGCGCCTTTACAGGGAGCGCTTCCGGACTCCAGGGCTCCGACGGGTTTTCATTCTCTCGCGTCGGCGCCGAATCGGCCCGGACACCCTGTTTTCCGGAGGCCGTCGCTTCCAGACGGAAGACCTCTTTGCGAAATTTCCTGGCCGACTGGAAGGCTCCGGCGTCTTCCGGTTTTATGAGCTTAGACAATGAGCTGATCCTCATCTCCGCGACCGAGAATTACGATCTCGCCGGCCTCTTCCAATCGCCGTATGACATCTACGATGCGCGACTGGGCGCCTTCGACGTCACGGAGCCTCACCGGCCCCATGTATTCCATGTCTTCGCTTATCATTTCGGCGGCGCGATTGGACATGTTCGTGAGTATCTTGTTCTTGACGTCCTCGGTCGAGGCCTTGAGCGCGAGTGCGAGGTCTTTGTTGTCGATCTCTTTGAGGGTCCGCTGTATTCCGGTGTCGGTGACCATTACGATGTCGTCGAAGACGAACATCAGCCCCCTGATTTCGTTGGCGAGTTCCGGATCGCGCTCGGAAAGTTTTGAGAAAATGCTCTTTTCCGTCGTCCTGTCGACGCGATTGAGAAGTTCGGCGACGTTCTTGACACCGCCGACTTTCGTCATCTCGGGCCTGATGACGGCGGCCAGCTTTCGCTCGAGGACCACCTCGACGTCGCGGATGATCTCGGGGGAGGTCTGTTCCATATGGGAGATGCGATAGACGACCTCTTCCTGCAGCTCATCTGGAAGCGCGGACAGCACGGTGGCGGAGACTCCGGAGGCGAGATGGGCCAGCACCAGCGCTATGGTTTGCGGATGTTCGTCCTGTATGAAGTTCAGCACCTGGCCGGGATCGACTTTCCTGACGAACTCGAACGGAGTCTCCTTGATTACGTTTTCAAGCTTGGCGAGTATCTCGGTGGCCTTATCCGAACCCACCGCCTTGTTCAGGGTCTCTCGGGCATAGTCGACGCCGCCGAAGGATATGTAGTCCTTGGCCTGGATCATCTGGTAGAATTCCTCGATCACCTGCTTTTTGAGTTCCGGGGGAACGCTGCTGAGGCTGGCGACTTCGAAGGCAAGCTCTTCGAGCAGCTCGGGTTCGAACTGCTTCATGACCCTCGCGGAAGCTTCGCTCCCGAGAGTAACCATCAGTATTGCCGCCTTTTGTCTTCCTGAAAGATCCGAGATATCCATCGCGCCTTTTCCCTTGATTCCACGCCATCGCGCCCGGTCGCGTCCGGCGGGGGACCGCTGGTGTCGTGTCAACCGTATATTGTCGGCCTCAGAGTCCCTTCGGGCGAGCCGACATTATTCTTCTTCTTTCACCCACACTTTTATCAGAGCGGCCAGATCGTTGGGTCTGTCCTCAGCCATTTCCTTAACCTCGGAGATGATGTCGCCTTCCTTTTCGGCGACC
Source organism: uncultured bacterium (assembly GCA_965369575.1). Taxonomy (GTDB): domain Bacteria; phylum Abyssobacteria; class SURF-5; order SURF-5; family SURF-5; genus CBDUSG01. The sequence goes on from CBDUSG010000008.1 coordinate 3,694, forward strand.
ATGTCCACCCGTTCGCCGACTCTTTTCCCGGCTATCAGCGCCATCTCCGGCAGCGCCCTCTTGATGATGTAACGAACGAGCAAGAAGATAAAGACGAGAATGGCGATGGTGATGGCGCCCTTAACGAGAGCGACATACAGATCGTGCCGCTCGCGCGCCTTGACCGTGGCCAGCCGTTCCCATTCGGTGGCCGACGCCTGGAGCGGAACGTTGATCACCTCGGCGACCCGCTCTGGCTGACTGCCCACGGCCGCGAGCACCATGCGCTTGTACTTTTCAATTTCGTCCTCGCTTCTGGAGACGTATTCCCTGGTGGTCTTGCCGTCGGCGTCGGTGATGAGCTTATAGACACCGTCAACGACGACGGAGACGGAGATGCTCTTTATTGTGGACGGCGACTTGATTATGTGGGCGATGGTTTTGCTAATCTCAAAATTGGTGACCGTGGACGAGGACTCTCTCGTCGGGCCGGCCAGGGAGGCGGCTGCCAGCGGCGCGACGGTCGGCAGGTTGGCGCTTATGCCGGCGACTCCCTCCGGCCTGCTCGATGGCGAGGTCGTGGATTCTTTCTGCCTTTCCTCGCTGCGTACCACCGCGCCGTCGGGATCGTATTTTTCTTCGGTCCTTTCGATCCTGTCGAAGTCGAGATCGACCGATATGCTGACGACGGATTTGTCCGGGCCGACGATGCGGTCGAACATGCTCTGGATTTTCCGCTGGAAGTGACTCTCGACGCGCGAGCGAAGCTCGAACTGTGTCGTGCTGAGTTCCGCCGTTCCGAGTTCGCGCATGGACGGCATGGCCAGCGGGTTGGCGTGTTGGTCGAGGATTGTTATGCTTCCGTGCTGCATGCCCGCGACGCTGCTCGCGACGAGATGCTGTATGGCGCTGACCTGCTTTCTATTCAGCGAGAGGCCGGGCATGAGGTTGAGAAACACGGAGGCCGTGGGCTCCTGCTGCTGCTCTGTGAAGAGGCGATCCTCGGGCACGACTATCTGCACGCGGGACCATCTGACCTCATCGAGCTGATTGATGGTGCGCGCAAGCTCGCCCTCGGTGGCCCGCTTGAGGTTGATCTTCTGCTCGAAACTGGTGATGCCCAGCCGCGAGCGATCAAATATCTCGTATCCAACGCCGCCGCCGCGCGGCAGCCCGTCCTGCGCCAGCGAGAGCCTCGTCTCCGCGACTCTCCTTGCCGGTATCAGGATCGTGGCGCCGCCTTCGCCAAGCTTGTACGGGACGTCTATCGACTTGAGCTTTTCGACGACTTCGCCCGAGTCGCGAATCTGGAGGTTTGCAAAGAGCACCTGGTACTGCGGCGCCGTCTGCCATAAAGAGACGGAAAGGAGCGTCACCAGGACGACGGCGAAGCCCGCGCCTATGATGATTCGCTGCTGGAGGTTGAAAGACTTCCAGATGCTGGCAAGCTGCTCGTAAAGTTGCCGTAGAAAATCCATGTCTGCCTCGCGCCTTCAAACTGCAGACCGGTCTATGTAATCCGCGCCTTAGACCGCGCGGATGGCGGTCGCCGCAACCGCCCCGTGCATGACGGCCGTTTTCGCCTCGGCCGCCGAAACCGAAAAGTCCGTGCCGCACAATCCGGCGGCTACACCTGCATTCGTTGTATCTGTTCGTACGCCGAGATTATCTTGTTACGCACCTGGAGCATGGTGAGGAAGGCGAGGTTGGCCTTTTCAATCGCGATCATGGCCTCGCTTACGTTGGTCACCTCACCCGTCACAAGCCCGTTTATCGTCGCGTCGGCCTCTGTCTGAAGCCTCTGTATCTCTCCGATTGAATCCGAGAGATACTCCTTGAACGACGGCCCCGACGACTCCTGCGGGGCCGCGGAGGGCTTGGGCTGTATGGGCTGCGGACCACCAGGCCCCGCGACGCCTCCAATTGAAATTTCGTCGACCATTTCACTCCGCCTTCCGGATTCAATCCCGGTCCGCCGCCGGGCCGGCGCTTCGTCTTGTTTCTAGTGTCGTGTCATTGCCGCGGTTGCGATTTACTCTCTTATGATGTCGAGCGAGCGCCTGACGATGGTTTTGTTGGCGTCGATGGCCGTGACGTTGGCTTCGTAGGCGCGGAGCGCAGTCATCATGTCGACCATTTCCTCAACGACGTTTACGTTCGGCATGGCGACGTAGCCGTCGGCGTTTGCGTCTGGATGTCCCGGATCGTAAAGCAGGGGAAAAGGCGCCAGGTCATCGACCACGCCTGCGACGCTGACACCGAGTTCCCGCAGTTCGTTCGGGTCGGCCGCCTCGGCTCCCCTCAGGATCACGAGCTGCCGCCGGAACGGCCCGCCCTCAGGTGTCCGGGTGGCGTTCGCGTTGGCGAGGTTGTTGGCGATCACGTTCATACGCGTGCGCTCAGCGTACAGGCCGCTGGCGCTTATGTCCAGAGCCGAAAAGAGCTTCATGGCCTTTGGCGTCACCTTCCCTTATGTTATCCGCAACACCTCGCGCATCTGCCGGTATCTTTTCGCCAGAATGCTGGAAAGAATGTCGAATTTGCCCGTATTTTTCAGAAGTTCGACCATTTCGCGGTCGACGTCGAATCTACTCTCGTCGTTTCTGCCCGGCTCGAACTCGTCGGACTCGAAAACGAGTGACGCCGGAGCCCTCTCCGAGACGATGTGGCGCGGATGCGTCGTCCTGAGCGCCGTGGGCGTGCGGCCTCCGCGCGACAGCGCCAGCTGCAGGCTCTCGCGGAAAGACACGTGCGTGGGCGAAAACCCCGGTGTGTTCGCGTTGGCCACGTTGTTGGCCAGGATCCGATGCGATTGCTCGAGGACAGGCAGGGCCCTCTCGAGTATCGGAGTCGTTTCGTAGCGGTGTATTTCGTCCACAACAGCTCCTGTAACTAGCGCGGCGTCGGCATGGTCTCTGGACTTCTCGACGCCGTCATTTCATCGTAATAGGTATATGGCAACATCCGTGCCACCCACGGCAATCATGCAAAATGTCGATAATTCGCTGATACTCAACGGGTTGCATCTCCGAGGCGCAGTTCCCGGCGCATCACCATACGGCAAAATATGCCAGTACCCATGGAAAAACTTACCACCGTCCGTCGCCGCCGGCGAAAACCTCTCAATCGTATCCGTGATCGCCGGGCCGCCGCAAGGATCGGGACCCGCCTTGCTGCGGCTTTATTCAGACTCTTCCAGGACCCCCGCCGCCTGGTATTCCTTGAGCTTGTTGCGCAGTGTTCGGACGCTTATATCGAGTATTTTCGCGCTTTTTGTCTTGTTGTTGCCGTGTTTTTTCAGTGTATCCAGGATGAGAATGCGCTCGGCCTCGCCGACCGTGATGTCATTGGGCAGGAAAATGCCGTCGCCTGAGCTGGTCCGTGCCTTTTGCGTGGGAAAAGCGAAGAAATCAGGCGTTAAAGCGTCGTCTGAGCAGAGGACGACGGCCCTTTCTATGCAGTTTTCGAGCTCGCGGATGTTTCCCGGCCAGCTATGGCCCATCAGCATCATCATGGCGTCCGGATGCGCTTTTTGCACTTCTTTGCCGTTTTCGATGTTGTATTTGTTGAGAAAATGCTGCACGAGCGCCGGAATATCTTCCTTTCGCTCCCGCAGCGGCGGCAATTTTATGGGAATTACGTTGAGCCGGAAATAGAGGTCTTCGCGAAAGTGCCCTTCCTCGATGGCTTTTTCGAGGTCGCGGTTGGTGGTGCTTATGATGCGTGTATCGACCTTGATCGGTTTGGTGCCGCCGACCCGCTCGAACTCTTTTTCCTGGATCACGCGCAAGAGCTTGCTCTGGAGCCCCGGCTCCATCTCTCCGATCTCATCCAGCAGCAGGGCGCCTTCGTCGGCGAGCTCGAACCGCCCGATTTTTTTGTTGATTGCGTGCGTGAAAGAGCCTTTTTCGTGCCCGAAAAGCTCGCTTTCGAGCAGAGTCGATGTCAGGGCGGCGCAGTTGATCTTGATGAACGGTTTTTCGCTCCGCGGGCTGCTGTTGTGGATTGCGCGCGCGATGAGTTCTTTGCCGGTCCCGCTTTCGCCGCGTATGAGTACGGAGGCCCTGCTCTGCGATATCTTCTTTATCTGGTCATAAATCGCCACCATGGCAGAGCTTGTGCCGATCATATCCCCGAAATTAAAGTCCTGCTCAATTTCCGACCGCAGGTATCGGTTGACGTTTTCGAGCTTGCGCTCGTTTAGCGCCGTTTCCACCACGCGCTCGACTTTTTCCGGGGCGAAAGGTTTCATGATGTAGTCGGCGGCCCCGAGCCGAAGAGCCTGCACGGCGGTTTCCACCGAGGCGTAGGCGGTCATCATGATGAATACCGTGTCGGGCTGAATCTTTTTGGTCTCCTCGAGCAGGCCGATGCCGTCGACGCCGGGCATCCTGATGTCGGAAATAACGAGATCATACACACCGTTGCGAATCTCGCCGAGACCGGCCGTGCCGTCCGAGGCCGTGACTACCCCGTATCCGGCCCTGACAAGTGTCTCTTCGAGAAAATCCCGCATGATCGGCTCGTCGTCGATTACGAGAATCTGAGCGCGAGACATCAGGAGCGCCTCCTAGCCGCTTTGAACCGCTTTCCCATTGATATTCAGCTTTCAAGGGGGAGCGAGATGGTGAAAACCGCCCCGCCGTTCGGCGAGTTCGACACCGTTATCTGACCACGGTGCGCCTCCACGATCTTCGTGGCTATCGCCAGCCCAAGACCGGTCCCCTTCTCTTTTTTCGAATAAAACGGGTTGAATATTAGCGGAATCTCGGCATCGTCGATGCCTGCGCCCGTATCCGCCACGTCGATTTCGACCCATATTCCGTTTCGATCCACGCCGAGCATCTGCCGCGCCGCATGCGGCAGCGTGCGGTCCTGGCAGCTGATCCTCAGGTCGCCGCCCGCGGGCATTGCCTGCATGGCGTTGAGGATGATGTTCAGCAGCGCCCGTTGGAGCTGCTCTCCGTCGCCGCTGACGTAAAGCGGCTTGTGTCCGAGTTTCTTGTGCAGTTTTATGCCGGATTTCTCGATACTTTCGGATACGAATCCCATCGCCCCTTCGATCAGCCCCGCGACCTCGACGCTCTGGGACTCGAGCTTGATGGGGCGCGTGAACACGAGCAGCTCGTTGACGATGCTGTTGAGGCTCCGCGCGCCCTCGAGAATTTTGGTTACCAGCTTCAGGCGCGGGTCGCCCTCTTCGAAATCTCGCAACAGCAGCGAGGCGAAGCCCTCGATCCCGCCCAGCGGATTTCGAACTTCATGCGCGACGGTCGCCGCCATCTGGCCGAGCGTTGCGAGCCGGTCTTGCCTGCGGGCCTGCTCTTCGAGCTGGCGAATCTCGGTCAGGTCTTCGATCACCTTTACCGCTCCGGTAATTTTGCCCCGGCTGTCGCGCGTCACCGAGGCGCTCTCGCGCACGGGGAACGCCTCGCGCCCTTTGACCTTCATGTCGCGAAGCACGTATGGCGAGCTGCCGTTCGGGTCTCTGGCGGCGGCTTCGAAGTCAACCCCGAAATCCGAGTCGAAACACTCATCGAATCTGCGGCCGATGACGCCATCGCCTTCGAGGCCGGTTATCCGCTCGGCGGCCCTGTTGAACGCGGTGATCTTCTGCCCCATGTCGACGGCGATAACACCGTCTGTGGCGCTCTGGAGAATGCTGTTGAGATAGTCCTTGATCTCGCTTATCTCGGCGATCTTGCGGTTGAGTTCCCGATTGGTGTCTTCGAGCTCCCGGTTGAGCTGGCCGAATTTGGCCTGCAGCGCGTCGTACGAGGTCTGCAGCTTTACGGTGCTCTCGTTGAACGCCTTGAGGACATCCGCCAGGTTTTCAGCCGGTTGCGTGTCGTTCATCCCATCTCATCCATAAATCGGGGCCTGTGGTCCGTTTTTCGCGAGTATGAGAGCATCGCCTTCGGTCCCACGCTGAGCTGCCGAATCTGCTCTTCGAGCGAATCCTTGGTGACCCCCAGCCTGCGCTGGCTGTCGGCCTCGAGTTCGAGCAGTTCCTCGAGGAGGACGCGGATCTCGTCGACGACGGCTCGCAGTTTTGCCCGCGTGTCCTCGGCGACGTCGTCTTTGTGCTCCTCCCAGAAACGCCTGAGCGGGTCGGCTGCCGCCTCGAGGTCATCGATCTCGCCGACGACCTTCTTCTTGTCTTCGAGGGAAGCGACGAAGGCGTCCACGTCTTCGGCCGAAAGTTCCTCGGCCTGCCTGCGGGCAAGCCCGAGGAGCATCCTGTAAAGCTCAGCCTGGGCGCGGAGCTTCTGCTCGAGCAACTCGGCGTTACGACCTATGAGTTCCGCCTGTTCCATGAAAAGCCTCGAATCGAGAACGCGGGAACGGCTGTGGCTATATCCCCGCCTCGATAGTCATCAGTTCTTTCCTTGCCGCGGCGAATTTGACCCATTCCGATTCCGAGAACTCGGAGGCCAGCCGGGCGTATATCTCGTTGGCTTTCGCGTATTCGTCCATATGATAGTAGCAGTTCCCCTGCTGGTACAGCACCCATGCGGCATCGGCGACGGGGAACCTGAGCTTGCCGATGCGGGAATAGACCTCTGCCGCGCGGTCGTATCGTCCTTTTTCGTACATCCAGGCCGCCCAGTCGAGGATTATGCGCCGGGAATCGGGTGGGGCCTCAATCGAGGGATCGTCGGTCTCGATCAGTCGGAGTGTCAGCTCGAATATCTCGGATGCGGCCTCTTCGTCTTCCAACGACAGATTTGCTTGCATTAATGATGCCAACGTGGAAAATTTTTCCCTCCCGCTCCGCAGCGCGACCGCATCTCGTATCGCGCGGCGGGCCTCGGTGTAGTTTTCCAGGTCTATGAGCGCGCGAGCCTCGAGTTCAAGCCGATCAAACGCCATATCGGGAGATTGGGACTCAGGCTCGATCGAGGCGAGTTCTTTCAGGCACTGCCGGGGATTTCCGGCCCCGATAAATCCCCTTGCGATCTTCAGTCCCACAGTCCGGCGAGTCGCATCGTTCTCGATGGCGAGACGATATTTCTCGATGGCGTCTTCATGGAGTCCCACGGCGGCCAGAATATCGCCCTGTTTCTCGAAAACAGCGCCGGAATCTTCCTTGCTCGTCGCGACGGCTCCAAAGCGTTCCAAAGTTCGATATGCCTCGTCCGGGGCGCCGCTTTCGGCTTGCACGTCGGCCAGCGTTAAGAAAGCCTCGTTTATCCGGAGGCTGAGCTGGCGCTCATATGTGAAGGCGCGGAGTATCGCAATCGCGCTTTCATTATTGTCATTCAGGCGATACAATTTCGCAAGCTCCAGCTGTAGAGAATCCTTATTCGGCTCAACGCTTGCGGCAAGCCCTATTTGCTCCAGAGCCTCGCCAAGCCTCCCCGTCGAGCGATACAGGCGCGCAAGATTCTCGTGGGGCGCCGAGGTGTCCGGAGCCAGATCGACGGCCTCAAAATAAGAGTTTTCGGCCCCGCCCGGCTCGCCCAGCGCCTCGTGGGCCCTGCCCCGAAGTACGACGGCTTCGGCGAGCCTGGGCGAGCGCGGGAAAGACGCCGCTATGTCGGCTGCCAAGGCCAGGGTCGCCTCCGGCGATCCCGTTTCCAGCCTGGCAAGGGCAAGGATCAACATGATTTCGACCTGGTTGTGTGCCGACGGCGAATCTTTGAACCAGGCAAGGCAATGGCCGATTGCGCCGTCGTAGTCGCCGGCGTCGGCCGCGATTTTCGCGAGTAGGCCGAGCGCCGCCGCCGAATGCGGAGAGCTTGGAACCTCTTCAAGCAGACCGTCCAGAATCTTTTCGGCCTCATCGGCGCGCCGGTATTTTACGAACGCGCGCGCCAAAAGCAGGGCGGCGTCGCGTGCGACCGCCGTGTTCGGATATTTCTGTCGAATCTTCTTGAGAGCGATCGTCGCGGCGGGAACATTCTCCGCCGCATAATGGTTGCGCGCTATGAGAAACTCGATCTCGCGGCGCCGGGCCTCGTCCTTCTCGATCCGCAATATTTTTCTGTACCGCATGGTCGAGTCGGAATACAATTCGCTCTTTGCGAGGCTATCGGCGATCAGTCTGTGTGCGTCGGGAACGCGCGGATCCGTGGAGAACTCCTCTATGAACGTCTCGCAGGCCTGGCGCGCACTGCGCTCGGTGAGCGGGTCGCGGGCCGATTTTGCAAGACATTTTCCGAAATAGAAAAGGGCATCCGCCTGAAGCCCGGCGGGTCTTTGGCGCTGAATGAGGTCGGTGAGTATCTGCTGCGCCTTGGCGTATCGCGCGTGGTCTATCAGGTCTCTGGCGTAAAGCATGTAACGATCATCCAAACTCACGGCCTCCGGATATCTCTGTTCAAGCATCCATCGCTCATGCCGCAAATCGAATGTTGTGAAGCCTATCGCCACGATAAACGCGGCAAAGACGCCGACCGCGATTGATATGCGGGCTTTTCCTCCCACTACCCATGCGAGAGATTCCCGGATCGGCCGGGCAGTGAGCGCAGTCGCCCGTCTGATGGAATCGCCCAGCGATAGGGATGGCGGCTTGGGTTCTTCGGAAAGCCCTTCGGCTAGCTCCAGGGTAGGCTCATCCGAGACGGAGGCGATTTGCTCCGCGCCTTCCTCGATGCCGAGGTCTGTGTCTTCCGATGAAATATCGTTCCGTTCTTCGCTCATATTCTCGCGGACACGCGCTCCCCGCCACTCCCGCACACAAGGCCACTATATACGAGAGGAAATCGGGCCAATCCACAATCTATAGTATACAAGACAAATTGTTACACTATATGATGTTACCATGCCCGAGAGCAATTGTCAAGATGGGTTTGGAATGGGGGCGAGAGTAGGGCCTTCCCCGCTCGCTTCGCCGGGAGGGACCGCGCCATTTCTCGCGCGCGGCTGCGATTTTCTGTTACTGATCCAGTTCCTCTCTCACGGCTCTGCCGATTCTATCCAGTGTATAGGTTTTTCTGACAGGTCTTCCAGCTCCCAGCCGCTGCGCTTCTTTTACCCTCTCTGTCTCGGAAAAGCCGCTGACGATTATCGCCTTCTGCGTCGGATGCGTCGCGAGGATGCGGCACTAGGATAGGCGCTGAATTGAGGGTGGGCCGGAAAAAACAGGGGGGTCTCGATGGCGCTTTTGCCCTATTTATTGGGAAAATGCGCCCTCAGCCTCACGGATCGACATGGATGCAGACGGCGTCGACTTCCTCCATTCGGCCTATCAGCGCGGCGTCTTCGACACCGGCCGCATGGAGGGCTGAAAGCATCCGATCGGCCTTTTCCGAGGGCGTAGCAATGAGCAGCCCGCCCGAGGTCTGCGCATCGCAAAGCGCGATGCGCGTGCGCTCGGGCACGCCTTCGTGCCATCTGGCGCACTCGTCGGCGTATTTCCTGTTCTCGGCGCTGCCGCCGGGGACGCACTCTTTTTCTATCAGCGGCCACACTTCGTCTAATACGGGCACGTCGGATGCCCGTATGCGCGCCGCAACACCGCTCGATGCGACCATCTCGCCCAGATGGCCCATCAGACCGAAGCCGGTGACGTCGGTGCATGCGCTCGCGCCCACCTCGATCATTACCTCCGAGGCGGCCTTGTTGAGGGTGGCCATCAGCCGGGTCACTTTGCCGACCGTTTCGGCCGAGACCATCTCGGCCTTGATGCCGGTCGTGATTATGCCGATGCCGAGCGGCTTGGTGAGAATAAGCGCGTCGCCGGGCCTGGCGGTCGAGTTCCTGACAATTCGCCCGGGCGCAACGACGCCCGTAACGCTCAGGCCGTACTTGGGCTCGTCGTCTTTTACCGTGTGCCCGCCCGGAATGCTTATGCCCGCCTCGGCGCACTTGTCCGCTCCGCCCTTGAGGATTTCGGCGAGCATCGAGGCCGGGAATTTGCCGATGGGAAATCCCACGATATTCAGCGCAAACAGTGGGCGGGCGCCCATGGCATAGATATCCGAGAGCGAGTTCGCGGCCGCGATCTGGCCGAAGTCGTACGGATTGTCGACGACGGGCGTGAAGTAGTCCACGCTTTGAATGATGGCGGTCTCGTCGTTCAGGCGGAACGCCGCGGCGTCGTCGGCGGTGTCGGCCCCGACGATTATGCGGTCATCCGTTACGGGTGGAAGCAAGCGCAGAACCTGCGCCAGGTCGCTCTGACCTGCTTTGCAGGCTCACCCGCCGCTGGTTGTAAGAGTCGTAAGCCGGATCTTGTCCACGTTTTAATCCTTTTTGGCGATGTTACTCAGAACCTTGCGACCGGCCAGCCTCGTTTTTTGGCCTCGGCCTCCAGAAGGCTGTCCGGATTGACTACTTGAGGCTTGCCCACGCGTTCGAGCATGGGCAGGTCGGTGTAGCTGTCGGTATAGAAATAGCTGTCCTCGAGGCTGATCCCGTTTTCGCCTGCGAACCGCTCAGCCCAGTATATCTTACCTTCCCCGTAACAATAAGGCTCGACCAGCTCGCCCGTGAAGCAGCCGTCACGAACGACCAGTTTCGTGCAGATGCCGTGCTCGATGCCCATGTGTCTTTTCACCGGACCCACCGCGTAGATGGTCGCCGCCGAAAGTATCGCAAGCGTGTGCCCTTGGGCCTTGTGCTCGTTCACCACATCGAACGCGCGTGGATAGATGTAGCTCTTGACCATCTCGTCGAACCATCGCTCGCAGAGCTGAATCATCTTATCCTCTTCCATCCCGACGACGCGGCTCATCTCCTTTTCTGCGAGCGTCTTGACATCGAGCGTGTTCCTCCTGTATCGAAGGTAAGCATACAGGACTTTGGCAAGACTCAGAGTGGACGTGTGCCCCTTCTTTCGAAGATACCTGTACCACAGTATCCCGGTGCTCGTGCGCACCAGAGTGTTATCCAGATCGAAAAATGCCGCTGTCATCGCCCTGTCTTTCCTTCCGAAAAAAATCGTGTCGGGCCCGCGCTCCGGGCAGATACTTGTCCGAGACCGTCATGACGACCTTCGCGGCCTCGACGGGATCGAGGCCTATCAGCTTCGGGCTCGGAATCTTCATCGAGATGTCTCCGTCATAGCCCGCATCGCAGACGGCCTGCAGCATCTCATCCAGGTCCGCCGCGCCCTCTCCCGGCAATGCCCTGCAGGCCTCCGAGAGTATCGCCGGGTGGACATCCTCGCAGTCGCTCAATCTCATCATAAGAATCCGGTTCGGATCGATCGATTTCAACTGTTGCGGATCGACGCCGGTCGCGTGGAGGTCGAAGGTGTCCAACGCGAGGCCCGCCCGTCTTCCATTGTGGCTGTCAACGGCGCACATCGCCAGCTCGAGCGTGTTCACGGCGCACCAGTTGAATCCTCGGAACGCGAGGGCCAGCCCCACTCCGTGAGGCTCGACTGCGTCCAACAGTCTGCCGAGCGCCGATGCGGCCTCCTCCGCTAGCCGGCCGAAATCCGCGCCATGCGGCCTGACCGAGGCACTGGCCACAAGCGTCGGGCACGATATCGCGCCCGCGACCGAGGCCAGTCGCTCGCAGCGGCTGAAGAGTTCATCGAATTGCCCGGGGTCGCAGAAAGTTATCGACTCGATGTCGCCTATGCCGACCGCGTCGACCCCGTGGGAATCCAGCAGGCGGCGCAGGTCGTCGACCGAGTGCTTTTCGAGATATCTCTCGAGCGAATCGACCCAGAGTTCGACGGCCTCGAAGCCCGCGGCGGCCGCGGCGCCAACAGCCTCCTCGAGGTTGGCGCGGAAAACGGTTATCAGGTTAAGGCATGGGCGCATGCGTTAATCGCAATTCCGGTTTCGTCATGATCATTGCCATTCGGGGCCATTCGGGGCCATTCGGGATTTATTGCCGGACCCGGCGCAAAATCGCCGCGCTTATTCTAACATGCATGGCGAGCCCCGTCAATTATGCGGGAGGACGCCGTGCCGACTGCTTTTTGGGATGAATCGGCGCCGCGGCGCAACGGCGCGCATGCTATGATTTTCTGTCGGTTCCATGGCGGGGGTTTGAGTAACAGGCATTTCCGAAAGACACCTGAAAGACAGTCGATGACCAAGTCGACCGAACATATCGAACGCGCCACGGCCCGCGGCGCGTCTTTGACAAATTTTCAGTTATCTGGTAGCCTTACTGGAGGTACGCGCAAGCAATCGGAGCGGAAAATGGATTGGCAGGAGCTGCAGGACGGCATCGCAAGGCGCTTCGTTTTGGGCGACGGCGCGAGCGTTATCGGCGTTCTCAAGGCCTCCGATGGGGAGTCGCAGATCGTTTTTTTCGCGGACTGCGAAGACGTCGCCGCAGTCGAAACACAATCCGAGCGACTCGGTGAATTTTCCGACTACATCGACAATCTGCAGCCGCAGGATGTGATAGACATCTGCTGCAGGAGGGACAAGACAGCAAAGGCGACCTGATCGCGGGAAACTGAGATGACGGGCCAACAGCTCTCCGAGGACCTCGTAGACGGCATCGTAACCCTCCCCACAATCCCCACAATTCTCGCCTCGCTCAACGATGCGATAGCCGACTCCGACTCCTCCGCCGCCGATATCGGGGAGATTATCTCGCTCGACCCGCCGACGGCCACCAAGGTGCTGAGACTGGCAAACTCGGCTTACTACGGCCTGCGAAACAAGGTGAGCACGATAAACCACGCCGTTACGATGCTGGGATTCAATATCATCCGCAACCTCGTCCTTACGGCCACTGTATTCGATTTCTCGGGTAAGAAGAACATCGGCGGCCTGTTCGACGTCGATAAATTCTGGCGGCACTCGCTCGGTGTCGGCGTGACGGCCAAAATCGTCGCGAGAGAGACTTTCCCGAAGGCGGCGAACCTGAGCGATGAATTTTTCATCTGCGGCCTGCTGCACGACCTCGGCAAGATCATACTCGGGGAATATTTGCAGGATAAATTCAAGCAGGCGCTGGAGTTCAGCCGTGACCAGTCGGTCCCGCTCTACCTCGCAGAGAAGAGTTCCATAGGATGCACGCACGCCGAGGTGGGCGCCGTGCTGGCCAAGCGGTGGAATCTTTCGGGCGGAATCATCACGGCCGTGGGCTATCATCATGCGCCGATGGAAGCGTCGGAAGACCAGGTGAAATACGCCGCCGTCACGCACCTGGCCGATATCCTCACGCGCGCCAAGGAGATAGGGGCCGGAGGCGGGATGGATCCGGAACTGAATCGCGAGGCGTGGGACGCGCTCGGACTGATTAACCGCAAAATTCCCATGATGCTGGAGGATATAGGTAAGTCCATGACAGCAGAGGAGTTACCCGTTTAGAGCGGTTTTCTATGCGCCTTTTAGGGAGTTCTGCGCATATTCCGGCTAAAGGAATCGCCGCATCTGACCGATATATAATGTGAGAGCAAGCAACGGGAACGACCGTTTGACGGTCAAGTGACTGAATTGGAGTAAATCGTGGATGTCGGCAAGATTGACGGTGTCAATGAACCGTCACTAAATCAGCCCCGCCAGGAAGACCAGCGTCGGCGCCGAGCCGCCGAAGAGGTCCGCTCCTCGGACAAGGTCAGCATCTCGCCCGAGGCGCAGAAGGCCTCCGAGATCGCCCGCCTGGTTTCCATCGTCAAGCTGCTTCCCGAGGTTCGAGAGGGCAAGGTCGCCGAAGCCGCCGAGCGTCTCCAATCGCAAAGCGCCGACGACGAACAGGTCAACCGCACCGTCGCCCAACGCATGCTCGAAGACCTGCTGTAAAACACCTTCCCTTTTCCCGGTCTTTTTGAAATTCGCGAGAGCCGATTGTTCAGTTGGATCGTGTCTTCTTCTTTGGCGGCGCCATGAAACCCACAGACCCGGATTGATCGAAAACGATGTCGCAATCCTCGGGCCAGCTGCCCCTGAACGCGACTCCTTCTCCGCCGTCGTCATCAAGGTCTGGCCCGAAACTGTAGAGAAGGTAGCCGTCTTTCGTCCTCTTGTATTTGAAGCGACGCGCGGAGTATGGATCGAAAAAAAATCTGTCAGGCGCAAGCGGCGCCAATTCTTCGAGCGCCTCGGGATATTCACCGTTTCTCAGAAAATGAATTC